>JBBRDP010000137.1:0-9497 GCA_038203795.1 Gemmatimonadales bacterium | reverse complement strand
GTTGCCACCGTTGTTCGCATGGTTCCCGTCCGCCGCCCCGCCCAGTGCGTACACGAGTCGCGCCAACAGTTCCGCACCCCACGTGCGTGTGGGCGCCGCAGCATTGCCAAGCGCAATCGTGCCCGGTACGGAACCGCCGATCACCTCGCGCACCTGCAACGGGTTGGCCACACGCGAACCGAACAGTGTGCCATTGACTTCGAGTCGTCCGAATATCGTGTTGAGCGGGCCACCCACATCCACCGACGCACTCGTCGCTCGCTCAGCCGACAACTCGCCCAGTCCACCCGCCGGAAGCCTGAGCGGCGTGAGACCGGTAACCTCCGTCTCCTCGGTGAACGGCGTGGGCGCAAAGGCGCCCGTGCCCACAGACCAACGTGTCGACCACTCGGAGAGCGCGCCGCTGCCGGGCCCACGCATGAGCAGGGAAAGTCGCGGGTTCACGAAGGCTCCGAACTCGCTGTGCGCGTCGGCGCGTAGGCTCGCAGAGAGTGACATCCACGACGCAGGATCTGCGTCGAGCTGCACAAACGCGGCCGGAATCGCGAACGAATAGTTGAACGTGGGTAAACTCGTACTGCGATACGACTCCTGCTGAAATGCCACGCCCAATACATACGTCACGCTGCGATTGTCGTACACGCGCGGAATCGCGAGTGCTGCTTCGCTGAACCACGTGCGATGCCGATCATCTTCGCCAATCGCACCAAAGCCGTGTGCATTGGACTGCTGCATCGCCGAACCGCGCACGGTGGCAACTGAGCCGTCGAACGGACCGCGGCGATCCACAAGCCAGCGCGCCAAACCACCAACATCGGCTCGTCGCGTACCGAGCGATTCATCAAACGTTCCACCACTGGGCACCGTACCGCCGCGCAACGTTCCGCCGGACCGCTCTTCTCCGGTGTAGCCCGCCGTCACGAACGCGGAACGTCCGCGACTGTTGTCGAAGTACACGCGCGGCCGCACCAACGCGCGTTGAAAGCCTGCCATATCGGTGAAGCGATCACCGTCCAGGTCGTTCTGTCGTTGCACATGCGCGCCGGCCAGCAGCGTGTATCCCCACTCGGATGACAGTGGACCGCCGCCGAAATACACGGCATCGGTGCCGCCGCGCGAGGTCTGATTGAGCAGCACGGTGCGTTCGGTTTCGTCGCCCGGTCGACGACTCAACAGGTTGATCACACCGCCGAGCGCGGAGCTGCCGTACAGTGCCGACGCACTGCCCTTGATGATTTCTACGCGTCCCAGATCAACCGGCGGAATCTGCAGCAATCCCAAACCACCAGCCTGCCCGCCGTAGAGCGGCAAGCCGTCGGCCAGGATAAGCGAGTAGCGCCCGCGTAGTCCCTGAATGCGCACATTCGCACCGCCGAGTGAGGGGTTGGTGGTTTGCACACGCAACCCGCTCGTTTCGTTGAGCATCATGGCAATATCGCCGGGCGACATGGCCACCTTTTCGGCGATCTCTTCGTCGTCGATGACTTCTACTCGGAGCGGCGTGTCTTCCACACGACGTTCGCTGCGCGAGGCGCTCACCACGACACCGTCGAGCGCCAGCGCTTGTCGCGAAAGTACGATAGCGACGCTCGTATCCGAGCCGTCACGCAGCATGAGCACGACGGAATCGGGGCGCAGCCCAAGAAAGCTCGCGCGAATCACGTGTGAACCCGGCGACAGTTGCAGCACCGCCGTGCCGTCCGTATCGGTGCGAACCACCTGCGCGCCACTGCGCACCGTCGCGGAACTCACGGCGATGGATCCGGTGGAATCGCGCGTCACGCGTACACGCACGCGCGCGAGGGAGTCCTGCGCAGTCACGGCTGATGTGCGTGCTGACGCGGCGACCGATGGTACCGTTGCAGGCAATGCGTAGAGCGGCGAGGGCGTGCAGAGGAGGCACAGTCCGAGTGTAGCGAACGCAGAAAATATGTTGACCATGTAGAGCAGCGTCGTGTATCGTAGGCCGGGGACGGGAGCGCGCGGTTGTACGAGCCGGGGCACGCTGGAGGCGAGTCTACGCTCTCACCCCGGGCGATATCGGTATTGTGACCATCGTGCCTGAACGAATGCACCAGCTGGGCCGATCCAACGAAGACGTGGGTTGAGTGCGGTGCACTCGCGTCGCATTCGCCTCAACATATCACCTGATCTGCACCTCGCGGGCCACGATGGGCCGAATGCCCGGCACCAACAGGTTCGACGTCAGATCAGGAATGATCGTCCGCCATACCGGCGTGCCGTCGAGTGCGTTGACAAACGCGTTGGGCGACGTGTATAACCGACCGAAGCGACGCTTGACCGCGCCCGTGGCATCGAGGACTGCCACGACCGCCGAATCTCGTTCGGATCGGCTGGCGGCTACCAGCTCGTTCCGCAGATAGCACATCGATTGCACGCCAAAGGGCAGCGTCACCGTATGCGAGATGCAATAGCCCTCAGGGCCTTTCACGAAGGTCGACAGGCGGCGGCGCAGGTCGACCACGAGGATCTCGTCGCGCGGCGTCACGACCATCGCTGCCGGATTTCGGAACTCACCGGGCCTATCACCGGCGCGTCCAATTCGCTCGACGAACTTCCCCGATCGGTCAAACACGCGTAGTTCGCTGAGCTTGGAGTCCATGATCACGATGTGCCCCGCACGCGTGATCGCCACGCCGTTGATGCGGTTGAAGAGCAGATGGTCCGCTCCATGTTCGACGCCAATTGTTGCTGACGCCGGCCCAAGCCTGAGACCGGTGGGGCCTTGCGGGCCGCTCAATCGGATCGTGTTGGTGGCCGGTAGGCTCTGATCGATAAATCGTACGTCTGGATGGCGGCCTGGCTGTTGGTTGGCCGGCACGCTGGCGATCGGCAGGCCGGTGGCTAGCATCAACACCGAGATCGACCTTCGGGCGATTGTGTGGCGCGCGTCCGGTGGTGACATCAGGGTGTCTCCCGCAAATCGTTAAATAGCGGGCGCGCCTGTGTGATCCGGCGCACGCTGCAGCGGTGGCAAGCCCACGGTACGTCGCCAACGTGGTCGCCAGCAAGGAAGGCTGCGCGACGCCACACGTTCGTCGTCCTCCACCCAACCCACCCTGCCGATTGACACTCGCCCCATCCTTGCGTATTCTACAGGTCTGTCTTGTTTCGGGTACGCCCGCGAGTGGCTGGTGTGCCCGCGTTCCCAACCAGACTATTCTGCCAACGCGCTTCCCCGCGCCGCACGTCGCGGCTCGGGCGTGCTCGTTGGCAGTTACCCCAAGGCAACACGAGTCCGTTGCCTGCCCTCGGAGCCCCCTGCGGGCTCCACCCACTGGGACCGCTCGCGCGGCCCCCCGTTGATTTGCTCGCATGAAGACTTACAGCGCTACGCCGAAAGATTTTGACCATCGCTGGTACGTGGTAGACGCCGAAGGCATGGTCCTGGGCCGCCTGGCGTCCGAAGTCGCGAAGATTCTTCGCGGCAAGCACAAGCCGATGTTCACGCCGCACATGGATACGGGTGACTTTGTCATCGTCATCAATGCGGCCAAAGTGCGCGTCACCGGCAACAAGGCCACGCAGAAAACCTACTTCAAGCACACGGGCTACATGGGCCATGAATCGCACACGCCGTTGGCGACCGTGATGGCCAAGCATCCGGACCGTGTGATTGAGCGCGCCGTCTTTGGCATGCTGCCCAAGAACGCGCTCTCCCGTGGCACCGTGCGCCGCAAGCTGCGCGTGTACGCGAGCACCGTACATCCGCACTCCGCGCAGCAGCCCACGCCGCTGACCTTCCCGACGCTCGAGGCCAAGTAATGTCAACGACCCATGCCATCGGACGCCGCAAGGAAGCCGTCTGCCGCATTTACCTCACGCCCGGCTCGGGCAAGTGGGAAATCAACGGTCGTGGACTCGGGGAGTTCTTCCCGCGTCCGGCGCTCGTCTCGTCCATCCAGCAGCCGTTCACGGCCACGGATACACTCGGTCAGTACGACGTGCGCGCCACGTGCAACGGCGGTGGTGTGGCCGGACAGGCTGGTGCCGTCCGCCTCGCGATCGCCCGTGCGCTCGTCAAGATCGACGAAACCAACAAGCCCAAGCTGCGCCCGCTCGGCCTGCTCACACGCGACGCGCGTGCGGTCGAACGTAAGAAGCCGGGTCAGCCTGGCGCCCGCAAGAAGTTCCAGTTCTCCAAGCGCTGATCAACTGGTTGGTCTGATCAGTTCCATCACTCACGCCGTTCGAGTTCGGAGTGGGTGCCAGTGCCCAATCGGTCACTGGTCACTCCGAGCGATGACGACGGCGGACGCATAACCACACGTATTGCATCATGGCGAATCCGTCACTTGAACAACTGTTGGCCGCTGGCGTCCACTTCGGACACCAGACGCGCCGTTGGAATCCGAAAATGCGCCGGTTCATCTTTGCTGAGCGCAACGGCATTCACATCATCGACTTGCAGAAGACGCTGCGTCAGATCGAACTGGCGCAGAAGCTCGTGCGGGAAGTCGTATTGCGCGGCGAGAACGTGCTCTTCGTGTGCACCAAGCGGCAGCTGTCCGCCATCGTGCGCGATGAAGCCGATCGCTGCAACGCCATGTTCGTGACCGAGCGCTGGTTGGGCGGCATGCTCACCAACTTCCAGACGGTCAAGAAGCAGGTCCGCAAGCTCAAGGACCTCGAAGCCGGCACCGAAGACGGCTCGCTCGCGAACTACACGAAGAAAGAACAGCTCATGATGTCGCGTCAGCGTGAGAAGCTTGCAAAGTATCTCGAGGGCATCAAGACCATGACGCGCGTGCCGGGCCTGCTGTTCATCGTCGATTCCAAGAAGGAGCGCATTGCCGTTACCGAAGCCAACAAGCTCGGTATCCCCATTGTCTCCATCTGCGACACCAACGCCGATCCCGACCTCATTACAGTGCCCATTGCGGGCAACGATGACGCCATCCGCTCGGTGGAGCTCATCACGCGGGCCATTGCCGATACCATCGACGAAGCCCGCCGCGAAGCGCCCGCGCGTCCGCAGGAAGACGAAGCGGAAAGCTACGTGTACAGCACCGATCGTGGCGCCGAACCCGCCGCCAAGAGCGATGACGAAAGCCGCAAGCGTCGCCGCCCGCGTCGCCGCCGCGCCAAGCCGGAAGCGATCGCCCGCCTGCGCACGGGTGGAGAAGCCGGCGCTGAGGGAGCGGAAGGTGGTGCCGAAGGTGCCGAGGGCGCCGAGGGTGCCGACGATGCCGGAGCAGACGAAGGCGCCGCCAGCGACGAATAACGCCGGCTGACGGATCAGCTCGTTCCACAGCGAACGAGCTCCCCGTCTGGCCTCGTGGTGCGACGCCGCCGGCCTTTTCGCCGGCGGCGTTCGCGTAAGCGGAAGCCAGGTGGTCGCGTCACACAGGTGCGATCGCCATACTTCCCAGAGCAGCAACCGCGCGTGCGCGTTCAGGCGCCGCTCGGCCTTGACCGATATCACGATTGACTCGCCCAGGAGACAGGGTACATATGAGCACTACGATCACCGCCAAGGACGTCGCCGCGCTTCGCGCGCGCACCGGCGCCGGTATGATGGATTGCAAGAAGGCGCTCGAAGAAAACGCGGGCGATATTGACGCCGCCGTGGAATGGCTGCGCAAGCGTGGCATTGCCAAGGCCGAAAAGCGCGCCGATCGCAGCACGTCTGAAGGGCTTATCGGCTCCGACGTGCGGGCAGAAGGCACGGTTGGTGTGCTCGTGGAACTCGGATGCGAAACTGACTTCGTCGCGCGCAACGATGACTTCGGCGCGGTGCTCACGCAGCTCGTTGAAGCCATGGCCACGTCCGGCACCACAGACACAGCCGCGTTCCTCGCCTCGTTGATCGATGGCAAGTCGGTGGACGAGTTCGTGAAGCTTGTGTCGGGCAAGACGGGAGAAGCCGTCGCCGTGCGTCGCGTGGCACGCATCGACGCCGGCGCGAACGGTCAGATCGGTGTATATCGCCATCACAATGGCAAGCTGGCCACGCTCGTGGGCGTGTCGGCGTCTTCCGCTGAAGCGGCGAAGCATCCGGCGACGCTCGAAGCGGCCAGGTTCGTCGCCGAGCACATCGCGGCTGCGGCGCCAATCGCGATTGACCGCGACGGTGTGCCCACCGATAAGCTTGAGAGCGAAATGCGCATTGCCGAAGATCAGGCGCGGCAAACCGGCAAGCCGGACGCAATGATCGAGAAGATCGCGAAGGGCAAGGTGGAGTCTTTCCTCAAGGAGGTCACGCTGCTGCCGCAGCCCTGGGTACGCGACCCGTCCAAGACGATCGCCGACGTCCTCAAGGAACATGGCAAGACCGCCGGCGGTGATCTCACGGTCACGCGCTTCGTGCGCTTCCAGCTCGGCGTCGAATAACCCGTGGCCGATGACCAAACATCAACCGACTCCGTCGCTGAGGCTGCGGAGTCGGTGCGGTACCCCCGCGTGCTGCTCAAGCTCTCGGGAGAAGCGCTCGCCGGCGAGCGTGGTCTCGGCTTTGACTTTGATCGCATGGCGTTCTTCGCCGAGCAGATTGCCGGTGTGGTGTCGATGGGTGTGCAGCTCGGGTTGGTGATCGGCGGCGGTAACATTGTGCGTGGTTCACAGCTTGCTCCCCTCGGAATGGATCGTGTGTCGGCCGACTACATGGGCATGCTGGGTACGGTTATCAATGCGCTGGCGCTGCAAGACGTGCTGGAGAAGCGCGGTCTCGATACGCGTGTGATGACGGCGATTCGCATGGAAGAGCTGGCGGAGCCGTATATCCGTCGGCGGGCGATGCGCCACTTCGAGAAAGGACGTATTGTGATCTTTGCTGCCGGCACGGGAAATCCGTATTTTTCCACCGACACCGCCGCCGTGTTGCGCGCCATCCAGATGAAGGCCGACATTATCATCAAGGCCACGAGTGTGGATGGCGTGTACAACGCGGATCCGAAGAAAGATTCGAATGCGAAGATGTACGAGACCATCAGTTACCGTGACGTCATGATGGGTGAGTTGCGAGTGATGGATCAAACCGCCATTACGCTCTGCAAGGAAAACTCGCTCCCATTGATCGTCCTGAATATCAACCAACCAGGCGCGGTCGCGGCGGCGGTCCGTGGAACGCGCATAGGGACTCTTGTGTCATGAGCACTGTTGCCCAGATCCTCAAAGATTCGCGTTCGGGAATGGAAAAAGCGGTTGATGCGTGCAAGCGCGACTTCTCCGGCATTCGCTCCGGCAAAGCGTCGCCGAGCATGCTCGACACCGTGCGTGTGGAAGTGTACGGCTCCATGGTGGCGCTCAATCAGGTGGCCAGTGTGTCGGCGCCTGAGCCGCGCACTCTCATGGTTCAGCCGTTCGACAAGGGGCAAGCCAAGATCATCGAGAAGGCGATTCGTGACTCCGATCTTGGTCTGGAGCCGTCGAATCAGAGCGGTGTGATTCGTGTCCCGCTGCCGCAGATGACCGAAGAGCGTCGCAAGGATCTGGTCAAGGTGTTGCATAAGCTCGCCGAAGACGGACGCATCGCGGTGCGACACGCGCGTACCGATGGTCGTGACAAGCTCAAGAAGCTGGAAGGCGTGTCGGAAGACGACAAGAAGCATGGAGAGAAGGACTTGCAGAAGGTGCACGACGAGTTCATCGGGCATATCGAGTCGGCACTCAAGAGCAAGGAAGCTGAGGTGATGGCGGTCTGAGTTTTCGCTCGGGCGTCGTTCACTTTTCATGAGACAAAGGTCTGCTGTGAATCACGCTGTGAATCACGCTGTGATCCCTGCTTCCGACACGACGGCAGGCCGCAGCGCCGTCGACGCGGGAACGCACCCGGGCACCGACGCCTTGCTGCAGCAGTTGCAGCGGGCGCCGGTGCCTCGGCACATCGCGATCATCATGGATGGCAATGGGCGGTGGGCGCGCGAGCGCCACATGCCGCGCCCGTTCGGACATCGAGCCGGCATGAAAGCGGTACGTGCTGTAGTTGAAGCGTCCATAGCGGCGGGTGTGGAATGGTTGTCGCTGTTCGCCTTTTCCCAGGAGAACTGGCAACGTCCGCAACCTGAGATCAGTGCGCTCATGTCGCTGCTCGAGGAGTACATCAACTCCGAGCTGCGCGAGCTGCGCGAGCAGGGTGTGCGCATCAGAGTGCACGGTGATCTGTCGCGGTTGAACGGTGCCGCCGCGCGTGCAGTCGAGCGTGCGGTGGCCGAAACAGCGCACTGCACGCGTCTTGGACTCAATTTGTTCATCTCCTACGGCGGTCGCGCTGAACTCGTCCGCGCGATGCGTGCGATGGCGGCCGATGTCCACGCCGGCGTGCTGCACCCTGATCAGATCGATGAACAGGCGATACGCGCCCGACTGTACACACTCGACTGTCCCGATCCCGACTTGCTGATCCGCACATCGGGTGAACAGCGGCTGTCCAACTTCATGTTGTGGCAGGTTGCGTACGCCGAGCTGTATATCTCGGGCGTGTTGTGGCCCGACTTCGACCGGATGGCCTTGTTTGAAGCGATTCTTGATTTTCAGCGTCGCGACCGTCGCTTTGGCAGGGTCGACACGTGAGGCGCTCCTGCTGTTCTTCGGGTGTGAGCAGGCCGCATGAGTGAGTTGGCGCGACGTGTCATCGTCGCGTTGATCGGTGCGCCGCTCGCGATCCTGATGTTGTGGTACGGCGATGCCGCGATGGCCACGCTCATCAGCGTGCTGTCGGCGATTGCTGCGTGGGAATTGTTTCGGATTGCCGAATCCGGTGGGCACACACCGATCGCACCGCTCGGCATTGGCATGGCGGCGATTGTGCCGTTGGTGGTGCACGCTGAACATCTCGGCCTCATTCGCGTGCCGTGGTCGGCGCTGCCGATCGCGGTGCTGGCGATCATGGGTGTTGCCTTGTTCCTGCGTGCGCCATCAGAGAAACCGCTCGGTGCGGCGGCCATCACGCTGTTTGGCGTGGTCTACACGGGCGGATTGCTGAGTTTCGCGTACGCGCTTCGTTACTTCGACTATGCCGTGGGCCAGGCCGCAGGCACCGTGGTCGTTGTGTTTCCCCTGGTGCTGACGTGGGCGACCGATGTGGGTGCGTACTTCACGGGCCGATTGATTGGCGGGCGTAAACTCATGCCGTCCATCAGTCCCGGGAAAACGATCTCCGGCGCCATCGGCGGTGTTGTCACCACGGTGATCGTCGCGTGGTTGTATCAGCGCTACGCCATGATTCCCGTGGCGCGATTGGCGCTGACGCCTGTGGCGTTGGTGAGTGTGGCCGTGACCATGAGTGTGGTGGGCCAGGTCGGTGATCTCGTGGAGTCGCAGCTCAAGCGCGAAGGCAACGTCAAGGATTCGTCGCATCTGTTGCCGGGGCACGGCGGCGTGCTTGATCGCGTTGATTCGTTGTTGTTCACGTTCCCGCTGGCCTTCGTGCTGTTGCGCTGGCTCGTGCTTCCTGTTCCCGGCTGACGCGACATGAACGTTCCTCTTGGAGTCGCGTTGCTCGGCTCCACCGGCTCGATCGGTACGAGTACCCTGCG
>JBBRDP010000136.1:0-9510 GCA_038203795.1 Gemmatimonadales bacterium | reverse complement strand
AATCGCCTGCTTCTCCGCGCCACTCACACCGGCCGGCGAAAACACGCGACCGAAGATCGCCACGGTGTCACTGCCATCTCGCGTGACACGCAGCAGATAGTCACCGGTCCACGCGGTGATGAACCCGCCCCGCGGATCCGCGACCACGACTTCGCGCGGCTGCAGCGGCACGCTCATGACCATCTGCATCCCATCGCCATTGTTTACCTCCCACTGATAGTCCGGACCGGACGGCACGCGCCGATGCCACACAAACACCGTGTCGGCCTCAGCCGAACCAAACGCCGTACGAATGAACGTCGCCGCCTCGCGCGTGGTATCGGGTGGCGAATGGTTGGCCGGCATCACCGCGCGCCCCGCGCCATCGACGCCGAGCGGTGCCCAGTAACAACACGATGTGGCGCGCGATAGCAAATACGTGCCGTCGCTGATGCGAAAACTGCTCGCGCGACCGGCCATCGGGTCCTGCACCAGCAGCGTATCGCCGCGCGCCGCGATCCATGCCCCCTGAAACTCGCCCGGCCCCGACCCGCGCCGCCCAATGCGTCGCACGAACGCACCGTTCGCATCGAACACTTTGACGTGCGCGTCGCCCTCTTCCGCCACGAGCACGAACCCGTCCGCGGTCATGGTGATGTCATTCGGCTTCATCAACTCACCGGGCTCACCCTCAGCCGGCTGGATCTCGTGCAATAGCTCGAGCGACCACAGCCCCGAGTCGGCCGGCGCCGATGACATCGTGCGCACCGCCCCACCGGGTAGCGTATCAACAACAACGCGTGAGGCGCCAGACGAATCGCCGCCGCCGCAAGCGGCGACGGCGATCAGCATCACAGCGGGTAAAAAGGATCGAGCGCGTGTAATCATGAAGTCTGAGACACCGGCCGGGGAACGAGCGTTGTATCTGCCAGACCGCGAACGTTACTCCGCATACAAACTCTCAATGAAATCGGCGTTCGTCTGCTCCACCACGCGGCGCTTCACACTCAACTTGGGCGTGAGCTCGCCGCGCTCGATGCTGAAGTCATGCTCGAGCAAGCCGACCTTCTGGGGTGTCTCGTAGCTGCCGAGCCCCGTGAGCTCACTTTTCACTTCTTTCTCCATCTTGGCCTGAATCGTGGGCATTTTCAGCAACTCCGCGCGGCTGGTCCACACGATGTTCTGCTCGGCAGCCCACTTCTCCAGTTGATCCCAGTTGGGCACGATGAGCACCACGGGGTATTTGCGCTTGTCACCGAGCATCACTGCCTGACTCACGTACTTGTTTGTTTTGAGCTGATTCTCGATGGGCTGCGGCGCGAGATTCTTGCCGCCGGCCGTCACGATGATATCCTTCTTGCGGTCGGTGATTTTCACGAAGCCGTCTTCGATCTCACCGATATCGCCGGTGTGAAACCAATTCTCGTGGTCGATGGCCTCAGCCGTGGCTTCGGCGTTTTTGTAATACCCCTTCATCACGTGCGGACCGCGCGTGAGAATCTCTCCGTCATTCGCAATGCGCACTTCAACGCCGCGAATCGGCTTGCCCACAGTACCGATGCGAAAGTCTTCCACCGTGTTCGCCGAAATCACGGGCGACGTTTCCGTGAGACCGTAGCCTTCGAGAATCGTGAGCCCGGCCGAGTAGAAAAACTTGTTGATCTGCGGCGAGAGCGGCGCGCCACCGGAGATGAAATACCGCATGCGTCCACCGGTGCGCTCCTTGAGTTTGGAGAACACCAGCTTCTGCGCAAGCCCATACTGAAACGCGAGCAAACCGCCGGGCTCCTTCCCCGAAAGCTTCACGTCAGACCACTTGTCTCCCACCGAACGCGCCCAGAAAAAGATCCGCGCCTTGAGCCCGCCCGCCGCGACGGCGTTTTCAAGCACTCGCGCGTAAATCTTTTCGTACAATCGCGGTACCGACATCATGAGCGTCGGACGGACTTCCTGCATGTTGATCGGCACCGTGTCCATCGATTCGGCGTACGCGATGATCACCCCGTTCGCGAACAGATAGTAGTCGCCCATGCGCTCGAAAATGTGACTGAGCGGCAGGAAACTGAGCGCAAGATCACCACCGGCGAGCGGAATGCCGTGCTCGGTCGCGATGCAGTTCGAGTACACGTTGTCGTGCGTCAGCATCACGCCCTTGGGTTTTCCCGTGGTGCCTGATGTGTAGATCAGCGTGATGAGATGATCGGGTGCGACGGCGAGTGCATCCTGCTTGAACTGCGCCGCCGTCTCCGCGCTGTCCTTCTTCGCGCCGAGCGCTTCGAGTTCAGCGAGGGTCATGTCGCATCCGTCCGCCTTGGTGGCGGAAAAGCCAACTACCCACTGCAGCCCCGGGACTTGCGCGCGAACGGACGCGATTTTCTGCGCCTGCGCTGCCGTCGACACGAAGATCACCTTCACCCCGGAATCATTCAGGATGAACGGCATCTGCTCGGCCGGCAACGTCGGATACACGGGGACGTCAATGATGCTGGCGCACAGACAGGCGTAATCGGCGATGGCCCATTCGGGTCGGTTCTCCGACAGGATGGCCACGCGATCGCCAGGCATGACGCCAAGCGATTGCAGGCCCCATGCGGTGCGCCGAACACGTTCGAGCACCGTGGCGTGCGAGATGGACTCCCACGCGCCGCCGGCCTTGTACATGAACGCTTTGGGCAGTGCACGCTGATCAATCGCCGTGAAGAAGAGCGCGTTGATCGTACCAGGCGCTTCCGTGCGTGGCCCGCCCGATGCGTAGCGGTTGGGCGACGGTACGGACGATAGTGTATTGGCGAGCGACGAAAAGGCGCTTCCGGTGGGAGCGGTCATCGCCATCTCCAGACGGTGGTGGGCGGGAAGAACGTCTCAGCGCATCGCGACGGCGCTGCGCGCAAACAGGAATGCTCGGCGTGCGCTGCCGTATTTATGCGCACGAACGATACCCCTGAAATTGCAGCAGGTACCCGCTGGGCGCGAGTACCTGCGGCTCATAAATCACCGCGACCGCACGGGAATCGCTTCGCTGGCGCTAGCCGCGTGTGCTCGGCGAGAAGACCGGGACGCGAATCCGAACCGGCGCGCCCGGCACCGGCACTCCACGACGCCAGATCCTCGCCTCCACCACCACAGTGTCAGATATGGGCGCGCCGGCCGGAAACAGAATGCCCGGGCGCATGCGCAGGCGTCGGGACGCCAGCCCTGACGCGTCAGTGGTATCCAGCGACATCGGCCGCGCGTTGTCATCCGTGAGAAAGGCGGCCAACGTCGTGTCATTGGTAGGGTTGGACGGCTGCACGACGACAAAGCGCACCAGCCAGTCGCCGACGTTTTGTGCAGCACCGGTGAGATCCCGAGACTGCACGCGCACCGAGACCGCCGCGCTGTTCTCGTCGGCGCCACGACGGCCGGTGTCGGGCACGAACCCGACAATCCGCGTGCTGTCCGACCGCGATACGGTGTCCGGTTGGTTCGTGATGCGCAGTGGAATCAGCACCTGCAGGGCGGTCTCAAAGCGTGCGGCAATCTGCACTGGTCCCGACGCCGGACGTTTGAGTACGCGCACGTGCCCTGTGATCGAGTCTACCTCAAGCGCGGTGTCGCGATCCGCTTGCACGTACAGGTAGCGAATCGGTGCGTCTTCGATCACGTCACCCTGAATGTTGCGTACGAGCGCACGTACCGGTCGCGCCACGCCGAGGGTATCGCGCAGCGAGTCGCCGAGCGCGATGGACGGAAACGCCAGCGGCGCGGCTTCGATGGACGCAGGCACGGACGGGTCGGTGCCGATTTGCGCGCACGCACCCGCGACAACGCACGCGCTGATCGCACCCAACCACAACGCGCGAGCCATCAACCGAGACGGTCGGCCAGAATCGTGGCGAGATTGACGTACGCCTGACTCGCCGCATCTGACGGCGCACGCAAGACCACGGGCTGTCCCGCCGCGAAAGCATCAGCCGTGGCCGGCGTACGCGGAATGCGCGTCTCAAAGACAAGATGTTTCGGCAGGTGTTCACGTACGTAGTGCACCACCCGTTCGGTCGATACACTCCCTGCTTCATACATCGTGAGCAACAGCCCCTCGAGCACCAGCTCGTCGTTCTCGCCAACCACATCCTGAATCGCGCGCAGGATCTGCGGTGTTGTTTGCAGCGCCAACGGTTCACACTGCAGCGGCACAATCACATGCTGACTCGACGCCAGTACGCGCCGCGTAATCGAGCCGAGGCCGGGCGGTGTATCCACCACCACCACATGGCATCGCTCGCGTGCGATTTCGAGCAGATCACCAAGCACGCGCGAACCACCCACGCGCGATTGAAACTCGCTATGATCTGCCTGGTCGCTCACTGACCCGGCGAGAATCACCCGCAGCCACGGCAGCGCGGTTGGCAGAATGACTTCGCGCAGGGAACACTCGCCCCGCAAATAATCGTCGAAGCCGACGGTTGGATGTCCACGCCGCAGCCCCACGCCATAGCGTACTGCGCCCTGCGGATCGGTGTCGACCAGCAATGTTTTCAGCCCGCGGCGCGCGAACGCGGCCGCGAGATTCACCGCCGTGGTTGTCTTGCCGACTCCGCCCTTCTGACTGACGACCGAAAGAACGCGCCCCACGCTAACGTCCGGATCCGGGCTCGGCCGGACCCGTATCGCGGTTGCGCATCGCACTGTCCGCGCGATCGTCGCTCCACGCACTGCTGTCCGGCGCGCCGTTGAGATCGTCCGGACCGGGTGCGGCCCCGCTGAGCGACGCGAGCGTGCGTTCGGCGTGCGCGACAAAACGCGCCGCATCGCCGTCTCGTCGCGTGGTGCGCAGGAACGCTTCAAGATGCGCCGCGCAGCCCGCTGTATCCGACCGTTTGAGCAACAGAAATGCCAACCCGTAGTGCGCACCGGATAACGCCGGCTCGAGCTCAAGCGCACGTCGGTAGTGACGGATGGCTTCTTCCGGTTGCGCGGTCTTGGAAAACGCGATCGCGATGTTCTGGAGCACCTTGGGATCGTCGGGGCGTTGCCGCAGCGCCAGACGATACGAAGTGAGCGCGTTGGCGAAATCGCCACGCGCCTCGAGGTCAATGGCCTCGGCCAGATAATCCGTAACGCGACCTGAGCCGTGGCGTTCGGAAGGGCCGCCGGTGAGGCGGTGCCACCAGGACATGCGCTCGCGCAGGGTCAAATGATGTAGAACGAAGGCCAAATCGGCGCGGAAGCCAAAGCTACGCAGCGGTTCACACACCGACAAGCGTCAGGCGGGCGCACGCGGTACCCCGGCCCGTGCGCGGTGTCACGAATCCGGGCTCGCGACTGGCCGACCGCGTCCGGCCTGTGTACACTCCATGTTCCGATGGCGCTGACGCCCGTGTCTGTCCCGATTCAGGATTTTGTCATGCCGCTGGACGCATATCGTGCCGACGCCGCCCGTGGAGTGCTCATCGTGGACTGGCCGCTCTTCGGCGAGCTCTCACGCGCGCTGGCGCTCAAGGTTGCCCGGACTTACGAGCCCGATCTTGTGGTGGGCATCGCTACGGCTGGGGTCGTTCCCGGGGCCGCCATCGCGGCCATTCTTGATCGGCCGTTCTACTCCATTCTCGTGAGTCGCCGATTCAGCGCCGAGCGCATTCGGGAGACACCGGCCGTCTTTGGCGCCGCGCCACCGGAAGTACGGGGCAAGCGCGCGCTCATCGTGGACGAGACGTGTGGCTCAGGCGATACGCTGCGTTTGGCCGTGGGCGCGCTCGTGAACGCCGGTGCCAAAGAAGTGCGTACGGCCGTGAGCTTCAAGACCGGATCGTACGAGCCCGACTATCATGGGCTCGCGACCGAGAGCGCGATCATTTTGCCGTGGGACCGGGAAATCCTGGTTGGGCACGATCTGGTGCCCAATCCCAAATACGCTGGGCTCCTGCCAGAATAGTTCGGCCGATCCGGTCGGGTTGGTTGGTGCGAACGTTGGTGAAAACGCTGCGGCGAACGTTGCGGCGAACGTTGGTGCCTTAGCCCGTCGCGGCGCTGTTCGCGGCGCGGTCGTATGGCACGCCCCGTTCCATGGCCTCGTACACGTACTGGAGTACGTCCACGCTGCCGATCAGGAACCGGCACCGCTCGTGCCCCATCGACCGGCACTCGACTTCGAGCACCGCCAGTGGCGCCTCGGCCACGCGACCCAAAAAGCCCGCCAGCAAGCCCGTGCCCGCGTGACACATTGGTGACGCTGCGTCGCGCTCCGTCACCTCGGCCCAGTCGTACGCATCAAGCGCCACCACCGCATCGCTCAGCGTCACCACCTCGAGTCCGCCCCACCCGGTGATGGTGAGGAACTCGGCCATCAGTCCACCGAATCGGCCGTCGGGCAGATATTCGGCTGACGATTCGCCACGCTCCTCGAGCCACTGGCTGAAGGAGTCGTACAGCGCGACGCCTGCGGCATACCCGGCGTCGCGAAGCGCCGTCACGGTGTCGTCGCGCCGAGTGGCCGAAGCGCGCAGCGCGCCGAAGAACTCGACCGGTACGGAGACCGAGCGGGACGTCAGGGTTGGGGCAAAGCTGGTCATGACACGGTCATCACGCTGGCGGACAAAAAGGGGCCTCGCGCACGAGGCGTTCGATAGGGGGACGCTCGCGGTGCGGCGGCGTCACGTCAAGCGTGGCGGTATCGCGGGCCGGAGTGACACCCAGTGCCCGCAACGTAACCCACCCGCGTGCGATCGACGGCGAGCGGGTCAGCCAGCTGCGCGCCGCCGCAACTCTATTTCGTCGATGATCTCCACCCCAAGCTCGACGGCTTTGTCTCGCTTGCCACCCGCCTCGGCGCCGGCCACCACGAAGGTCGTTTTCTTCGACACGGCACTCGTCACGCGACCGCCAGCCCCCTCGACCACCGCCGTGGCCTCCGTGCGTGACAACGTGGGTAATGTGCCCGTAATCACCACCACGGAGCCGGTGAGCGCTCCGCTGGCTGGCTGTGCCTGGGGTTCCTCAAGCCGTACGCCGAGCTCACGCAATCGCATGACCAGCGAAGCCGACGTGGGATTGTCGAAGAACGCCCGGACCGACTGCGCGATGACCTCGCCGATGCCGCGCACCGCGCTGATGTCCTCGACGCTCGCCTGCGCCACGGCGTCCAGCGTGCCGAAGCGCCGCGCCAGCAGCTGCGCCGCCTGACCGCCCACATGCCGGATGCCCAGCGCAAACAACAGACGCGAGAGTGGCTGTGACTTCGACGCGGCAATCGCTGCGATCAGGTTCTCCGCACTCTTGTCGGCGAATCGTTCGAGCGTGACGACCTGGTCCGCCGTGAGTGCATACAAATCCGCCGCGTCGCGCACGAGACCGGCGTCGAGCAGCTGCTTGATGCGCTGATATGACAGTCCCTCAATGTCCATGCAGTCGCGTGCGGCAAAATGCACCAGCCCTTCCAGCTGACGGCCGACACACTGCACGTTGGGACAGTACAGACCAACACCATCTTCTTCGCGCGCAACGACCGTGTCGCACGATGGACAACGGGTTGGTGCGTGCCACGCGCGCTGCGTACCGTCACGCCGCTCAGGGACCGGGCCGATAACCTGCGGAATGACATCGCCCGCACGCTTCACCTGCACGACGTCGCCGACGCGCAGATCTTTCGTGGCAATGAGATCGGCGTTGTGCAGCGTAGCGAATGTGACGGTTGTCCCGCCAACCGACACTGGCTCAAGCACAGCGTACGGCGTGAGCACGCCCGTGCGACCGGTGTTCACTTTGATATCGTTGAGCCGTGTTTCCGCGATGTCGGCCGCAAACTTTCGGGCGATCGACCAGCGTGGTTCGCGTCCACCCACGATGCCGAGATCCTGCTGTACCGACACGCGATCCACTTTCACGACCCCACCGTCAATCGCGAAGTTGAGTTCGGCGCGTACCGTGTGCTCCACGTCGAAGGCCCACGCGTTGACATCGGTGATCGTGGCACAGCGCGCGCGATGTGGCGCGACCGGAATCGTCCATGCGGAAAGTTGCTCGAGCAATTCCCACTGCGATTCCGCTGGAGGAAGTCCACTGGGCAACACCGCCGTGTATCCGAAAAACCGCAGTGGACGCGACGCCGATATGGCCGGATCGAGTTGTCGCAGCGCACCGGCCGCTGCGTTGCGTGGATTGGCAAACACCGGCTCGCCCGCCTGTACGCGCGCTTCGTTCATGCGCTCGAATAAATCGAACGGCAGATACAGCTCACCGCGCACTTCGACCGTAGGTGGTGCGTCGCCGTGCAATCGGAGCGGGATGCCACGCACGGTTCGGATGTTGGCCGTGACATCCTCACCGGTGGTGCCGTCCCCACGGGTTGCGCCGCGCACCAGCACGCCGCGTTCGTAGGTGAGTGCGATCGCGGCACCGTCAATCTTGAGTTCCACGACGTAGCCGCTCGCAGCGATATCGCGGCCGGCCACCCGGACAAGCTTCGCCTCCCAATCGATGAGCTCGTCGTCGGAGAAGGCGTTGCCGAGCGAGAGCATGGGGACGAGGTGCGCGTGACGCGCAAAGCCGCTCTGCACGGGTGCGCCGACGCGACGCGTGGGGGAATCGGGCGTCAGCAGGTCGGGGTACTGGCGCTCCAGCAGTTGCAGCTCGCGGAACAGCCGATCGTACTCGGAATCAGCGAGCGCCGGACGGTCGAGCACGTAATACTCGTGCGATGCGCGCGTGAGTTGATCGCGAAGCGCGGCAGCTCTGTTGGCGGCCTCGAACGGCACCGTTGAGGGCTCGATGGTCACAGATTGAGGTCCCGACAGAGCCGTTGAATGATCTTCGGTAAACGTGGCACAAACCAGAGAGGAAGGGGTATTATTTTTGCACGAGTGAATGTGTGTCGCCCACGTGATGTGCCCGTTGTGACGGTCCGTTGCCAAGCTTCGGTACAGCCTGTGTGATCATAAACGTTGTTTGTCTCTGGCGCCGCTCGGCCCCTCAGCTCACTGCGGATCGTCCGCAGCGCGAGTGCCTCGAGGTCGCGCCCCGATTGGAGGAGATTGTTCATGCTTGAATCATTCCGCCGCGAACGTAACCGCGAAGCCGAAAAGTTGCAGATCCTCGGTATCGGACTGCTGGTCGGTGCCGTGCTTGGCGCCGCGTCCGCGCTGCTGCTCGCTCCGGCCTCCGGAGAAGAAACTCGCCGCGCGCTCGCGAAGAGTGCCCGACGCGCCTATTCCGAAGGGCAGGACCTGGTCGAAGACTCCTGGGAAGACGCGGAGCGCGCTGCCCGCCGGGCCGCTCGTGCGGGTATGAAGCGTGCCCGGCAACAGGCCGCCCGCTTGCGGTCGCTCGGTGAAGAGACTGTGGAGAACGGCCGGAAGCGCATGCGGGTGTAGCGTTAACGCTAACCGCAATCGTAACGGCAACGGCAACGGCAACTCCAACTCCAACAGAGTAGGGGAAAGCGCGAAAGTCGCCAAGGCGCGAAAACCGCAAACACAACAAACCGAACCTTGGCACATTAGGTGCATGTTTCGCGCCTTCGCGGCGTTAGCGCCATCGTATTCTCAGTTGGCGTTG
>JBBRDP010000135.1:0-9523 GCA_038203795.1 Gemmatimonadales bacterium | reverse complement strand
CGGTGCGTTGACGCTTGCGGCCGATTGGTCGGCGGCCGTGTTGCCGGCGCACAGTGTGATGGCGATTGAAGTGTCACTTGGCGCGCGTGCCAGCGTTGACGTGGAATGCGCCGCAGCCGAGCAGTTGCACTGCTACGACATCGTGTCGCGTGCCAAGAGCGAGCGTGGGCTGGAGACGACGGTGCAAGGGAAGGCGGTGGTGTGCCGTGTACCTGCTGCGGCACACCACGCCGTGCTGCAACTGCGCGTCCGGTAGCGCGGTTGCGAGCGCGTCCGTTTTCTCTTCCTCACGCCAGCGTCATCTTACCTTTCGGGCGATCTTGCGCTGTCTCGGGCGAGGGTATTTCCGTTCATGGAGATGTATCCCTTACGGATAGTTGGCACCTCGTGAACTCGCCGTAAATTGTGGCGATAGCGCCGGTATTTCCGCGCCGCACAAATGCGATGTCCACATGATTGGCGAGACGCCTGACGCATGCCACCAACCCGACCCATTTGGAAAGGACAGCTTCGACTGTCGCTCGTCTCGATTCCCGTGGAGCTGTTCACCGCCACCAAGTCGAACGCCAAGCTCTCGTTTCGGCAGATTCACGAACCGTCCGGCAAGCCGATCAAGTACGAAAAGGTTGTAGCCGGCATCGGCCCGGTCGATCGCGACGAAATCATGAAAGGCTTCGAGTATGAAAAGGGTGACTATGTGCTGCTCAGCGACGCGGAGATCAACGCGGTAAAATTGGAGACGCGCAGGACGCTCGAACTGACGCAGTTCGTGGGCGCGTGCGAGATCGATCCGATCTACTTCGACAAATCGTACTTTGTGGTTCCGTCTGATGAGCTGGCCGAGGATGCGTTTCGCGTCATCCGGGATGCATTGCGCGAATCGGAGAAAGTGGGGCTGGGGCAACTCGCGTTACGCGGGAAGGAATACCTGGTGGCCCTCAAGCCCACCGGCACGGGCATCATGCTCGAGACGCTGCACTATGAAGACGAAATCCGCAAAGCCGATGCGTTTTTCTCGACGATCTCATCGGTCAAGGCCGATGATGACATGGTCGACGTCGCCACGGCGCTCATCAAGAAGAAGACCGCGCCGTTTGATGCGGCGGTGTTCAAGGACAACTATCGAACGGCACTGCGCGAGCTGATCGACGAAAAACTCGCGTCGAAGGGCAAGCGTGTCAGTGTCTCCGGCGGTGAAACCATTGAACCGCGGGGAGAAACGAAGGTGCTCGATCTCATGGCGGCACTGAAGCGCAGTCTTGAGGTAGATGGCGGAAAATCGTCGCGTCCCACAACACGTCGCCGCAAGACGGCAGCGAAACGCAAGGCGAGCTGAGATGCCGGGCCCCCTGCCCGCGTTTCGTGCGCCACAGCTGGCCACGCTGGCCGATGCTGTGCCGGCCGGGTCGGACTGGTTGTTCGAGATGAAGTACGATGGCTATCGGTGCATCGCCTCAGTCAGCGGTCGCCACGTCCGCTTCTACACGCGCAATGGTCACGACTGGACAGAGAAGTTCGGCACATTGGTAGAACCGTTCTCGCGCATCACGAAGTCGTCAGCGCTGATCGACGGCGAAGTCTGCGCACTCGGCGCGAGCGGCCGCACCGATTTCTCCACGCTTACTAAAGCGCTGAAATCGGGTGCGCCACTCGTCTTCTATGCTTTCGACTTACTCGAGTACGACGGCCGGGACCTCACCGCGCTCCCGTTGCTCACACGCAAGGAGCGGCTTGACGTGTTGCTCGGCTCTGGCACCGAGTCCGCACCAATCCGGTTCTCGAGTCACGTCCTCGGAAACGGACAGGCGGTATTCGACGCGGTGTGTCGCGAGGGTCATGAGGGTGTCATCGCAAAACAGTCCGGCGCGAAGTATCGCGGCACACGCACCAGGAGTTGGCTCAAGGTCAAGTGCGGGCAGCGACAGGAATTCGTGATTGCCGGATGGACGCCGTCGTCGCGCAAGGATACGTTCGCGTCGCTCCTGCTCGGCAGCTGGGAAGAGAACCAACTTGTGTATCGTGGTCGCGTTGGAACGGGCTTTACTGTTGCTGAAGCCCAGGCGCTGCAGCAGCAGCTCGACGCCCGCGTGCGCGCGGAGAATCCGCTGTCCGGCGTACCGCGCGAGATCGCGCGCTCAGCGCGCTGGATCGATCCCACACTTGTCGCCGAAGTTGCCTTTACCGAGCGCACGCCCGACGGACGGCTGCGACACCCCTCGTTTATCGGGCTGCGCGACGACAAGCCAGCGCGCGAGGTGTCGCTTGAACACACCGATCTCGCTTCGCGCGGCGTTGCGGCGGCCGCACGCGTGGGCCAGCGACTCACGAGCCCCGAGCGGGTCGCGTATCCGGAACAAGGTGTCTCCAAGGCTGATCTGGCCGGATACTACGACGCGGTCGCCGAGCGTATGTTGCCGTTCATCGCGAATCGGCCGCTGAGCTTGCTGCGTTGTCCTCAGGGGCGGGCTAAACACTGCTTCTTTCAGAAGCACGATAGTGGCGGGTTTCCCGAGGCCATGTCGAGCGTCGAGATCACCGAGAAAGACGGTGATATCGAACAGTATTTCCATGTGCACGATCTCGCGGGGCTCATCGCGGGCGTTCAGATGAACGTCCTCGAGTGGCACATCTGGGGTTCTTGCGTCGACGCGATTGAGTATCCCGAGCGATTGGTGTTCGATCTCGATCCCGATGAAGCGCTCGGCTTTGACGAGGTGCAAGACGGCGCGCGTACCGTCGCATCGCTGCTGGAGGACGTTGGCTTGCGCAGCTTTCCCCTGCTCAGCGGCGGCAAGGGGGTGCACGTGGTCGCACCGATTGTGCCGGGTGCGGACTGGACCGTGATCAAACGGTTCTGCCGTGACATTGCACACGAGTTGGCGAACCGGGAACCGACGCGATTTGTCGCTTCGATGTCGAAGGCTCGGCGCAAGGGCAAGCTGTTCATCGACTATCTACGCAACGCGCGCGGCGCGACTGCGATTGCGCCATGGTCTACGCGGGCGAGGGCTGGGGCGACTGTGGCGGTGCCCGTGCAATGGCGCGACCTCGGCCGGTTCCGCAGCGCCGGCCAGTTCTCGGTGTATGCGGCGGCCGAACTCGCGCAGGAGCGCGACGATACGTGGCCGCAGTATTTCACGCTTGCACAGCACATGCCTGATGCGATCGCCGCGCTTGCGGCGCTTCGTTCACCTCAAGTGTGACCACCGTCGCACAAATCCACGCGTTATTGCTCCCAGGTATAAGGAAGAGTTCGCTCAACCGGGAAATCGCGCGTATTGGCCAACGCCTCCATTCTTGGGACAGTTGGCAAACATGGAATTCCGTGGCTCGGTACAAACTTGGGAGGACGGCAATGCAACTCAATACAGCGTGCCCGCACACTCGCCGCGTGATGAAGTCCGTCACCGTGAATCGTCCCGCTGTCCGGCTGTATCAGGCGTGGCGTGATCTGTCGCGACGCCAGTCCACTCAATCGCTCAGCTCTCGCTTTGCAAGTTTGGGGTCCCAGGCGTCAACGATCAAAGTCCCCCATTTTGCAGCGTCGGGGATTGCAACGACTGGTATGGCCGAATTGTCGTTCGAAATTCCAGGGATGCTCATTGCCTGGAAGTCGTTGCCGTTTGACGACCTGGTGCAGGCGGGCGAAGTTTGGTTTTCTCCGCTACCGCAGGATCAGGCAGAAGTACGGCTCATTCTCACTTGGCAGGATCGTGAGGATGGCTTGCAGTTCGAGGGATCGCCGGTCAACGGCTCAGCCGAGGCGCAAGTGGAGCTGGATCTGCTGCGCTTCAAGCAACTCATGGAAGGTTGACCGAGGAGTTTGTATGCGCCGCCGCGGATCGAGCACGCCCGCAGTTGTAGTTCTCGTCGCGAGCTCGCTCGCGGCAATCGCGTTGTTGGCACACACAACGCGACGTCTGCTTGCCCCCAGGCGCGAACGGCGACACGAACGCGCGCGCGCCCAGGCGTCCGTTCCAAATGCGCCACCTGATCACGGTCGCGACCAGCAGGGCGAAGCGTCCGGGGTTGGGGAGCTGACGCACCGGCGCTATGCCATAGTGGTACCTCGGTCGACATTCACGTGTCAATCACTGATACGGCAGATTCAGCAACGGGTACACGAACTATCGCCTTCCACGCTGGCTGCGTTCGAGAAGACGTCGGGAGACGACTCGCTCATGTCGGTGGGCGACGAATATGATGTCACGATGCTTGGCCCGTGGAACGGTCGCGTACGCGTGGCCGAGGTGACCGACAACAGCTTCACGCTCGTCACGCTCGAGGGGCATCCGGAAGCCGGGCATATTACGTTCTCCGTGCGGGAACTGCCGGAGCGACCTGACGCGTTCACAGTAGTGATTGAGTCGTGGGCGCGGGCGCGCGATCAAACTGTACACGTTGCGTATGACACGCTGAGCGTCGGACGACAGGTGCAGGCCGAGGTGTGGGTCACCTTTCTTCAGCGAGTAGCGGAGCTCACCGGCTGCGACGAGGCGCCAGAAGTGGACATTGATTCCGAAGAGCTCACTGCATGAACGAATCGCACACTGCAGCCGAGTCCCTACTTGAGCAGCGGTTGCGTGTGAGACTGGCTGAGATCGCGGCACTGGAGTCGACAGTCGATCTCACCAAGCGCGATAGTTACGTCGCGGCAGACGGATGGAATGTTGATGCGCGTGAAATCGCCTTGCCGAGTGAGGCGCCGGGAGAACCGACGGCGCGAGGCACATTCGCCGTCGCGAGTGACATCTTGCGGGCGTATACGTTTACGCCACAACGTTTAGTTCGCGGCGCGTTTGATTCAGAGGCACCGTTGCTTGAACGTCCGATGCTGCTCACCGCGCGCTTTTTGTGGGTACGCCTCGAGCTTGGTGTACGCGTCGGTCGCGTGATTGATGAGACGCGCCAGATCGATGGCGTCAGTGAGCGAGTCTGGGGCTATAGCTACCACACGCTCGCGGGTCACCTTGAGCGCGGCGAGATCACTTTCGAGATCGCCAAGCGGCTGGATACCGGAGTGGTGAAGTTCCGCATTCATTCCTTCTCGCAGACCGGTCACATCGCGAACTGGTTTTATCGCATCGGCTTCCAACTCGTGGGTCGCCGCCTGCAGCGTCGGTTTGCCGAGGAGTCGCTCACCAACATGCAACGGCTCGTGGTGAGCGCACTGCAGCCGTCGCCGTAACATTGGCGGCAGTCGCTCACACCGATCGCCGCACGACACCCACGTGAGACGTACGCCTACGTGGGGCGTACGCCTACGTGTGGCGTTCGCCTACGTGTGGCGTTCGCCTACGTGGGGCATACGCTTACGTGGGGCGTACCATTACCTGACCGTTGCCGTCAGTCTGGCTGTGGAACGCTGTTCTCAGTTTCCCGCACTGCACTGATATTCCGGCTGATTTCGGTCATGCGGTCTTGCACATTGTGACCCTCGTCCTTCAGAAACGATACAACGCTCAGCGGGACGAGGTCGTACACGGCGATCAGCGAGCGTGCGTGATTCTGCAGGTGCTCGTGCGCGGTTGCCCCGACTTCGTCATCACCGAGCGAGAGGGCTGCCGTGTACAGCATCACGTAGCCGATGCTCGCCAGTGAGAGCGCGGTGTAGTCATCGCGCAGATTCTTGGGCAGCGTTTCTCCGCGCACAAAGTCGACAACAGCCGCCCCGACGCCGAGCATTGACGACGCGGCCTTCTTTACCACCCCAGCCAGGCCTTGACCCGCGCCGTTGCGATCGCTGGCCAGACTTTCAAGCCTTTCGATATGGCCTTCGCACGTCAACTGCACGGAGCGGAGCTCGGCGACAATCTGCGGCGCCTCTTCATTGAGGTCTTCGATCTGCCCAGCGAGGGCAATGAAGATGTGCTTCTCAAGCGCGAGCATATCGGTGATATAACTGGCCGTTGCTTCGCGGGAGCTGGTGCTCATGTGTGTGCTCGCTATTGGATGGTGATGATTTGCGTCAACCCTCGCTGATGCGCACGCGCGTGCGCCAAGCGGTCTCTTGAGAATCGAATCAAACGGCTGGTATAGATACTGCCCCTGCGGACGATTTTGCCGTGACACCAGCAGGCAGTTCGCGCGACGCACTGCGCTTGTATCCGTGCCCGCCGCCGTCCTCGCCAACTGAGCATCGGACGACTTGACGCGCTGCTCCCCGCGCGCGAAAATGAGGCTGGCGTTGTCGGAGCGCCGCTGGTCCGCAGGAAGGGATTGTCCCATCCGGTCGTCTGCACACGCGGTTACAACCCACTTCCTTCTTTCGGGCCCCACACGCGGACAGGGCCACCACGAAAGGAGGTCGTATGTCCGACACCCGTCCCCTGCCGTCGAGCCCGAGTCTGGAGTTCGAGCGCAAAGCCGCCAAGGCGCTGCTCACGTCGCTGCGCGCCGGTGATGCTGCCGCCGTCGAACGTGCGCAGGCGCGGCACGACGCGATCAGCGTGGCCACTCTCGCGAGCGTGAAACTGGCCGACGCTCAGTTGGTGATCGCGCGCGAGTACGGTTTTACAAGCTGGCCGCGCTTGGTGCGCTACTTTGGCGACATGGCGCGGCAGCACGCGTCCGATCAAGGAGGTCGAGCCGGCTGGCAACGCATGGTCCGGAGCGCCGCTGATCTTGAGGACCGCGTCAAGCATTTGCTGGCTGAGCATCGCGCGCGACAGGAGCTCGCCGGCCGCTCGTTAGCGGCCTACGTCCCGCGCTTTTACGGCATGTCGCTGCGCCAGGTGTACGATAGCGTGGTCACCGAAAACGACGCACGCCTCGCCGTGGCGCGCCGCAACGGCTGCAGTAACTGGGAGGACCTGCTGCGCGCTGCCGCGGAGAGCGAAACGGTTCGGAATCCGGACCCGTGGCACACTGATGAGTTCTTTCAAGCCTATCAGGCGATCTGGGCTGGTGATGTGCCAGCACTCGAACGCATCGTAGAATCGAATCCCGGGATGCTTGAGCGCGACACTGAAAATGGACCTGGTGCCCAGCAACTACTGCACTCGACGCTGGCAACGCATGATCGCTCGCCGCCGAGTGCTGCAGCCGATATCATCACGTGGCTCGTCTCGCGGGGCGCTGATCTTACACAGGTGATCACGCCGTACCTGCTCGGCCGCACACAGATGCGCACCGATCGTGTAGTATGGCTGCTCGATCTCGGCGCCGATCCGAACTGGATCGCGCCAAACGGATTGTCGGTGCTGGAACACGCGCTGCTGCGCTGGTGGAACGGCGCCGCGGTGGATGTGCTCGCGGCGCGCGCGCGTCATCGTGAGGCGCTCTGGATTGCGGCCGGTGTGGGCGATGTCGCCGGCGTCGCGCGCTGGTTCGATACACGCGGCAACCTGCGCCCGGAAGCCCGTCGTGATCGACCGGATTTTTCCGCTGCGCACCCATCCATGTCAATGCCGATGATCCCCGAACCCAGCGACGAAGAGATCGTGTGGGAGAGCTTCGTGGTCGCGATCATGAACGAACGTGCATCGGTGATCGAGTACTTCGCGACGCGTGGCGTTGACGTGAACAACCGCCTGTGGGGCGTGCCAGTGATTGTGGCTGCGGTCGGTAGTGGCTGGACGAAGTCGGTTGAGGCACTGCTGCGCTGCGGAGCCGACCCGGATCTTCGCGGTTCGATGCCGAATACGACCGCACGCGAAATGGCGCGCAACGAGTGGGTGGAACGACCACGGCCAAAGTTCCGGCGTATTGTGGAACTGATGGGCTTCGACCCAGACGCACTGCTCGCCGAGCATCGTGCGACCCCGGTGCCTAAACCAACGTTTGGCTTTCGCGTGCCGGAAGTCCTCGCGCTCGCCGGCGACGATGCGCACCGACTCGGCGAGACGGTGGTGTCGGTGGAACATCTATTCTTCGGTTTGCTGCGCGCGCGGTGCGGTGTGCAGGCGTTCGTCCGTCAAGCAAGCCGCCTCGATCTGCGCCGCTTTGCGGATCACTACCGTGAACGCCTGCTGCCGCACGATGAAGTACTGCACGCGCAAGCGCTCGTCTTATCCGCCGAGGTCGAAACAGCGCTCGCAGACGCGCGCATCCTCACCAAAGCACTCCGCCGCGAGGAAATCAGCCCGGATCGTATTCTCTACGCGTTGGTGCAACACGACCAACAACCAATCGCGCAGTTGCTGCTGACATTCGGCGCAGACCTTGGAGCGCTACGCCGAGAGCTTGCGCGGTACTAAACGTCGTAGTTGGTGTACGTTCTTTTCGGTGGTGCTGGATCGGGAACACGAGGAGTTTCGTGGAAATGCAACACCAACAGAGTGGAAAAAGGCGCGAAAAACGCAAAAGCGCGAAAACAGCACGGCGCGACAGCACCAACTTTCATCACGAGCAGATTTTTTTCGCTGTTGATTTTTCAACGCTGTAGCTGTTTTCGCGCTTTCGCGTTTTTCGCGCCTTCTTTTGCTCGGTTGGAGTTGCCGTTGCCGTTCCCGTAACCGTTCCCGTAACCGTTCCCGTTCCCGTTACCGCTGCATCAGCCGTTCACCCACCCACACTTCACCGTGTGTCAATCCGAATCCACCGGCACACCCGTCGGCCGCGCCACCGGCACCGCAATCGTGCCCGGCCGAGCTGCCGTCATCGGGGAATCCACCCGATCCAGCGGCGGACCCAGCGTCACATCACACACGCCCTCGGCGGTCTCCATGATCAACTGGTCCACCACCGCACGCAGATCACCCGTGCGCGCGTACGTGGCCAACTGACGCTGCGCGCTCGATCCGTGCTGCAGAATGTCGAACGCGTACTCCACTTCCTTGCGCGTACCGAGCTCGTCAAGCACGTCGTCGAGGAACCACTCAATCAGTTCACGAATCGCTTCCGGCGCCGGCAACTCCGTACGCTTGCCAAAGTCGATGAGCTTGCCACCGAGTCCCCAGCGCACCGCGCGCCACTTGTTCTCTTCAATGAGATCGGCCGCGTACACGCGAAACGTGAGGTTGTCGCGGCGCAGCTTCCACATCTTCGCCACCACCGCCTGCAGCAGCGCCGCCACGCAGATCGCTTCGTCAACGCGCGTGTTCACATCACACACACGGAACTCAAGCGTAGGATACAAATGATGCGGACGCACATCCCACCAGATCTTGGATCCGTCGGGAATGCTGCGCGTTTCGATGAGCGTGTCCACCACATTCGTGTATTCTGACCAACCGTTGAATATGCGCGGCACACCGGTACGCGGAAAGTTCTTGAACACAATGCTGCGATAGCTGTGCAGCCCCGTGTTGCGGCCGAACCAGAACGGCGAGCTGGTGGACAAACACAAAATGTGCGGCAACACATACCGCGCCGCATTCAGACAATCGATGCGGAACTCGTTGTCTTCGATACCCACGTGCACATGCGTCCCGAAAATCAGCAGGCGGTGCGCCAGATCCTGCAGCTCCGCCTTGACGCCCAGGTACCGCTCCTTCGGCGTCATCTCCTGATTCATCCAGTTCGAAAACGGATGCGTACCCGCCGACGCAATCGCCAGCCCGTGCTGCGCCGCCGCACCGAT
>JBBRDP010000134.1:0-9528 GCA_038203795.1 Gemmatimonadales bacterium | reverse complement strand
GCACCAAGCGGTGCCGCGCTCGATGCCATTGGTGGGCGCGAACTCGTGGTACAGCTCGTGTATCTGGTGTCGTCGGTGCTGTTCGTGCTCGGTTTGCGTTCACTGACCAAGATCGATCAGGCGCGACGCGGTATGCAGTTGGCGGCGCTCGGCATGATGTTCGCCATTGTGGGCACGATGCTCAACCAGGGGATCCTCACCTATTCGTGGATCATTGGCGGACTCGTGCTCGGCACGGTGCTCGGCTATCCGTTGGGCAAGTTCGTTCCGATGACGGCGATGCCACAGCGCATTGCGTTCTCGCACATGTTCGGCGCGCTGGCTGCGACACTGGTGGGCGTGGGTGAGTACTACCACTCCGTACAGATTCCCGACGCCCAGGGCATTGAACGCTTCAAGATGGCCGCGATCGGATTCGAAGTGCTCTTCGGATCGCTCACGGTGACCGGCAGCTTCATGGCGTTCGGCAAGTTGCAGGAGTTCATCACCGGTCGCCCCATCACGTTCAAGGGGCAGAACCTGTTTAACCTCGCACTCTTTGCCGCGGCAATTGTCTGTTTTCTGTGGCTGATCTTCAATCCGTTCGATGTGCGGGTGTTCTACATCATGCTCGCGATCGGGTTCGCGATCGGCATTCTGATGGTGTTGCCGATTGGCGGCGCCGACATGCCGGTGGTGGTGTCGCTGCTCAATTCGTACGCCGGACTGGCCGCATCGGCCACCGGTTTTGCGATTGACAACAACGTGCTGATCATTGCCGGTGCACTCGATGGTGCGTCCGGGTTCATTCTGTCAATGGTCATGTCGAAGGCCATGAATCGGTCGTTCGGCAACGTGCTCTTTGGCGCGTTCGGTAGTGCGGTGACCGCGAGTGGCAAGACCTCAGAAGGGCTGGTGGCCAGGAGCATCAGCGCCGAAGACGCGGCGGTGCAGCTGGCGTACGCCGGTCGCGTGGTGTTCGTGCCGGGTTATGGCATGGCCGTCGCGCAGGCGCAGCACCAGGTGCGCGAACTCGCCGAGCTCATTGAGAAGAACGGCGGCGAAGTGAAGTACGCCATTCATCCTGTGGCCGGTCGCATGCCCGGACACATGAACGTGTTGCTCGCCGAAGCCAACGTGCCGTACGACAAGATGTACGACATGGACGAGATCAACGAGAGCTTCCCCGAAACCGACGTGGTGGTGGTGATCGGTGCGAATGACGTGGTGAATCCGGCCGCGAAGAACGACAAAACGTCGCCGATCTATGGCATGCCGATTCTGAATGTGAGCGAGGCACGCAACATCATCGTGCTCAAGCGCGGCATGAATCCCGGGTTTGCCGGCATCGAGAACGAACTGTTTTTCGACGAAAAGACGAGCATGCTGTTCGGTGACGCGAAGTCGTCGCTCACCAAACTCGTGTCGGAGGTGAAGGCGTTGTAGGGTCTTTACCGGTGTTGTGTCACGCCGCTGGCATGAGTATCACAGTACGCCAACGAACGCCGCGCCTGTTACTTCGGGCGCGGCGTTCGCGTCTTCAGGACGCACACGGTCACATCTTCCATGAGTGATATCGGCAGCACGTCTCAAGATCTTGAGCGTTTCGCGGAAACTCCCTGGAATCCTCACTTCGATCCGTGTTACCGCTACTGGAGATGCATCGCATGATCCGTCGTTTTTCATTTGCGGCCGGCCTGTTTGCGCTTGGCCTCGGTGTCGCACCCGAAGCCAGCGCGCAGCCGTTGGCCGGACCCAGCTGCACCATCGCGACCAACTGTGTACACACGCTGAACGCGTCGGTGCCCACGCTGGTCAACCTCACGCTCGAAAACGCGGCCACCAATCTCGGGTCGATTACGGCCACCAGCTTCGACAACGGGCAGCGCATTGACGGCCCGCGTTTCGAAGCCAGGGCCAATCGGTCCTACGCCGTGACCCTCGCGTCGGCCAGTGCACTGTTCAGCGGAAGTGGCAATCCCGCCAAAGTGGCCGGCGACGTGCGCTACGCGGTGGTCACGAGTGCCGCAGGCTGTGGCACGGCGGGTGCGTTTGCTGCCATGACCACGTCGGCGGTGGGCATCTATAGCGGCGCGGCCGGCCTCTCGCCGCGTCAGCAGTTGTGTTTCAACATCGCATGGAACTACGCGTCCGATACACCGGGCACGTACACGTTGCCGCTCAATCTCAGCGTGACGGCTCCGTAAGCGCACACGCGTTGTGCATATCGTTGGTGCACGCCGTTGGTGCACGCCGTTGCTGCACACTGTGGTTTCCAGTCTGGGCCCTTCCGCGCAGCAGTTGCGCGACCGGCTGTGCCCTCCCTCCCGCCTCGCATGTTTTCTTTCATCGCCCCCACACAGAGACGCGTGAACTCCACACCCCAACGGTCGTTGCTGTGGCGTGTCGCGGCCGTACACGGTCGCATGCAAGGCACGTCGCAGCAGCCGTGGTGGTGGCTCGTGGCGGTTGTCGTGGCCGTTGTCGTGGCCGTTGTGTGCGCATCGCCCGCGCACGCGCAGCTTACCGTCGACGAACTCGAAGTGCGCGTGGTGTCATCGGCGACCGCTGACGTGCGCATGCTGCGCGTGCGGAATGAGGCCGCCGAGCGTGTGCAGGCCGTGGTCACGATTGAAGACTGGGACCGCGATGAAACAGGCACCAACCGCTTTCTTCCCGCTGGCACGCATCCGCGCAGCTGTGCGGCTGGCCTCGAGGTGTTTCCCCGGTCGCTCGTACTCGAGCCCGGCGAGTCGGCGAACATGCGCATCTCGTTTACCGGCGCGCCAGCGATTGCGCGCAACTGCTGGTCGATTGTATTTCTGGAGAACAGGGCGGCGCAGCGGTCCGGCGATCGTGAGCTGAACTACATCGTGCGCACGGGCGTGAAGGTGTACGGCGAATCGTCCACGGCCAAACGCGATGGGTTGATCGAGGCCATGACGCTCACCGGCGCGAACAACGATTCGCTGTCAGTGTCATTCCGCAACGCAGGTGATGTGCAGCTGGCCGTGAAAGGCGCGATCGAAGTTCGTCGCGCCGACAACAGTGTCGTGCACCGCACCGAGCTCGACGTCTTCCCGGTGTTGCCGGAGCAGCGCCGGCGAATCGACGCTGCTGTACCCGCGCTGCCGAAGGGACGCTACGTGCTGCTTGCGTTGCTCGATTTCGGTGGCAGCGAACTCGTTGCGGGGCAGATGGAGTATGAGGTTCGCTGAATGCGCACGCGTTCACTGGCCGTATCACGCCGCATGGCGGTGCTGTGCTGTGTGATGAGCGTGTGCGCCGCAGGCCGCATGTCGGCGCAAAGCACGGACTTCGTGCTCTCCACCGCGCCCATCATCTTCCCCACGCCAACGCTGGGCAACTTCACCAGCTGGCCGTCGAGTGCGCCCGGGCCGGTGACCGATTCCGTGGCCGTGCCGTTCACGGTTGATCGCGTACAGCAGAGTTTCATTCGGCTCACGACCGTGAGGGTGCGTTGTTCCGGTGTGAGTGGCGCTAAAACGTGCGACGACATTGAGTGGCGCAGGGGCCCTAATGGGACCTGGAATACCCTCACGCTCGTGGATGCGGACGTTGAATCGCGGTGGGTGTTCCCGCTGTTGTTCAACGACCCGTGGTCGGGCACGCTCTGGCTGCGCATCCGTCTCAACTGGGCTGATCCAGCACCGGCGGTCATGACGAGCAATATCGCGCTTACCTTGTCGGTGTATCGTCCGTGAGATGGCAAGTGCGTGTGTGTGTGCGTGTGCGTGTGCCAATGCCGATACGTGTATGTGTACCAATGCCGATGCGGCTTCGTGTGCTGTGCTCCGTGCTGCTGATCGTTGCGTACACATCGATCACGAGCACCACGCTTCAGGCGCAGCGGACGGATCGTAACGGCTATGCGCTCGGGCGACGCGACAGCGTCGACGCACCAGCTGCGGCAAACAGTTCCGGCGACCGCCGGGATACACGCATCGCGCCCACGATATCAGTGTCAGCGTCTCCGCGCACCGTGCATCTCGTGAGCGTTGCCGTACCCGACGAACTGCGCGTGGCGGATTCCGTGTTGTTCCGTGTCGTCCATATGGCAGGCGCAACGGTGGCGGGTCCGGAATCCGGCCGTGTCCATGGCATTCACGGCCGCGTCATGCTCTCTGTCTCCGTACCGAGTCAGGCCATGGCTGGTCGACTGCGCATGGCAGAGGTGGGCTTTCGAACCGCTGCGGACTCTGCCTCGATCATCATCGTCCCTGTGGACGTGCTCGTGCTCCCCGTGCACGCGCTCAGCGTCCGGGCAGCGGCGCCGATGATTCACGCCGTGCAGGGCCGACGGACTACCGCACAGATCGTTTTGGCGAACGCCGGCAATGTGCACGACACCGTACGGTTGTCGGTGTCGCTGCCCGGGCAATGGCGTGCGGATATCAACGACGCCCCACACCTGGTCATTGCGCCCGGTACCACCGTGACGCGCGACATCGAACTCACAGCGCCGCGCCAACACGTGCCGGGTTCGGCGATTGTCAGCGTCCGCGCCATACGATCACGCGACGATTCCGCGTCGGGCGACGCCGAACAGCGCGTGTTGCATCTGCCCGTCGAAGTGCTGCCTGCGACGCGCACCGATATCTTTGGTCCGGTGCTTGGCGTGAGCTACAACGCCCTGCAACAACCCGGCGTGCAAACGATGGACAGCTGGGGACTCACGCTCTCCGGTCCATTGGCGGCGGGTGTCAGCCTGCATGCGGTCTGGACACAGCGCGCGGTGTTCGGTGCACCGGGTCTGGCCCGGGTGGGTGGAGGGCAGTTGTTCCCGTCGGCTGCGTTCACGCATCCGCGTTGGTCGTTTGAGGCCGGTAATGCGTCAGCCGATTTTGGTGATATGGCAGGGTTGCTCCGCAACGGGCGCGGCGTGTCGGGTACGGTCGGTGATAGTGTGTGGCGACTGACCGCCATGGCCGCGCGTCCGTTCACGCTCGATGTTGGCCCGATCGGCGCCGACGCGGCGGGCAGTCGTACGCGATACGCGGGCGCGCTTGCCGGTGTCGCCGTGCACACGGTGCAACGTGGCGTTGCCTGGTCCACCACGGTGAGTCATCTGCGCGATCCGTTGCTCATGCGTGCGCAACTTGACGCGATTGCGGTGGGCGCTGCACGCGCGCTCGATGCCGGCCGGACCGCGCGCGGTGAAATCGCGTGGCGTCGGTGGCAGGATGGCGCGGGCGTTGGAGCGGCCGCTGAGTTTGGGCAGCGTTCGGCACAGAGCGACTGGCGGCTGCACGCGACGCACGCGCCCGGTGGCAGCCGTGCATTTGCGCGCGCACAAACCGATGTCACGCTCACCGGTGCACAAGCACTCGGCGCGCTGCGACTCGGCTACGTTGGATACTATGCGGCCGATCAGGGCACCGATGGCGCACAGCTTGCAACACGCGGTGTGGCCATCATGCCGCAGTGGCGCATCGGACGTGACGGGAATGTCGGTCTCGAGGCCCGCGCCGGCGATGCCACCAGCGGTGATGTGCGCGCCACATTGGCAACGCAATCGACCGCATTCGGTGCGTTCGGTTCGAGCCGCATTGCGCAGGTCACGGCGACATCGAGCGCTACGTATACGCGGTTGGCGCGCGACCTTGCGTTCAGTGATACTGAGACCACGCGCTTGCAGGAGACGCAACTGGTGTGGACCACGCAGGTGCTGCTCCCGCTCCCCAGTGGTACGCTGGATGCGTACTCGTCGCTGCAACGCCGATTGGGCGCCCACGCACTGTCCGACGGGCAATACGATATGATGGTTCGTGCCGAACAGCTCGCGGTACCATTTGTGAACGGACGCGTGCAAGCCAGCGCAGCGATTGGCCGCATGGTGAGCTTGTCAACCGGCACCGGTGTGATGATCAAACGCATGGGACTGTCGGCGATGTTGCCGCTGGACACGGATCTGCGTCTCGATGTGGAATCGAATCCGTGGCTGCGTCAGGCGGGCCGCAGCGGGTGGAGTACCGCGCTGCGTGTGGAACGCTCGTTCGGAACACCCGGATTTCTTCGGGCTGGTCGCGGCACTGGTGTGGTGTTCGAAGATCTCAACGGCAACAACGTGCGCGATGCCGGCGAGCGCGGACTGTCGGGCGTGGTGGTACGCGTTGGCAGTGAAGTGGTGGTCACCGATCGCGGCGGTGTGTACCGACTCACGCGCACCGGCGGTGGTCTGGCCGATATCGACGAACGTTCGCTGCCGTTCGGACTCATGGTAGCGCCCAGCATGTCACGCGCGATGATGGCGGGTTCGCGCGATGGCACCTTGGATATAGCCGTGCTGCCGGTGGGGTCGCTCGAAGTGCAACTGGCCATGGTCGCGGATACCATCGTGCGTCACGGGTCGGGCGCATTCGCGGGCGTCACGGTGGCGGCCGTCGACGCGGCCGGACGTCGACACATCGCGCGTGTCATGCCCGATGGACGTGCACTCTTCGAGGCGCTGCCGCCAGGCGCGTATCGGCTTGATGTTGACGGTTCGGCTGCGCGCGAGCCGCTGTCGGTACAAGGCGGTGCGGCCACGTTCCGTCTTGATGGGCAGCGCGATCGGCAGACCGTCCGTGTATTGCTCGGACCGCGCAGCGTGCGGATCTTTCGCGCGCCGTCGGCGACGCGGAGTTTGTCGGCGGCGGGTCGGTGAGCGTGCGTACGCAGCCACGCAGACGCGTGGTGGTGGCCGTGTGTACGGCGGCTATGCATGTCGTGGCGACCTGCGCGGTGGCGCGGGCGGTGGCGCGTGCGGTGGCGTGTCCCGTGACGCGTGCGGTGGCGCTGCGTGCGTCGGCCATGTTTGCCATGGCTATGTTTGCGGCCGCGCTGTCGGCGTGCGTGAGCCCCAGTACCGCGCCTGATGCCGTGAATGAACAATGGCGATATGCGGGCGTACAGCGCGTGCCCACTGCGCTGCAACTCGATGGGGCGCTGCGTATCACAAGCCGCAGCGGCGAGCGGTTCGAAGGGTCGCTCGATTTGCGTCGCACCGATGCGCTCGGCCAGGTGGAGCGTGTCACCGGACTCGTCAGTGGACGCGGTACGAACACCACGCTCGATTTTGAAGCGATGCTCGATGGCGCCGTCGTGCGGCACATCGGGCGCGTGCGCGGCGATAGTGTCACCGGCACGTGGCTCGACGATGACAGCGGCGGCGCGGCGGTGGTGTCGGGTTCGTTCACCTTGGTGCGTGCGCCGTGACGCGCGTGTGTGCGACAAGCCGCGCCTGTTCCATCACCGCGCAACGCGCGGGCGCAACGTCATGGAGCCCTGTTCGTCGCGCGATTGTACGGGCCTTCGCGCTGGCCGTGCTGTTCGTGCCACCGTTGGCCGCGCAGACCGCGTGTTCGGTTACGAATCCCGGCAATCAGCAAACGCGCTCGTGCACGGTCACGCTCTCCGCGACGCTGCGCTTGCCCGTGCAAACGCAGGTGTCGCTGAGCACCAGCAGCACGAACATCGCCGGCGGTGCGCTGGCGACTGACCAGATTTTCAGGATTGCCGGCGACACCGGCCTCGTGGTGATCGGGCCGCTGGTTCAGGTGCTTTCCAATCGCGGGGTGAGTGTGACGCTGGTGAACGCGCCGCAGTTCACGGCGCCCGGTCTCAAGTCGGCGTCGGATGTGCGGCTCGGCATCTCCACCAATCCCTCGGTGTGTACCGGCGTGGCGACCACGCCACTGAGTGTGAGCCCGATCGCGGTGCAGCACGCCGCGCCGCGCGTGCTCTTCGTCTCGACGGCAGCGGTGAACAACGCGCAGCGTCAATTGTGTTTCCGGGTGTTCTGGCGCTACGCGACCGACGGGCCCGGCGCGTACTCGCTGCCGCTTACGATCAGTGTGACGGCACCGTGACGCGGGCCGCGTGATGCACACCACGCGCTGCACACCACGCGCTGCACACCGCGCGCTGCACGACACGCGCCGGACACCGCGTGATGCACGACGCGTGATGCACGACGCGTGATGCACACCGCGTGATGCTCGACGCGTGATGCTCGACGCGTGATGCACGACGCCGGTATCACACCACCGGCACAATCGGCACCGCAGTCGGCCCGCTCGCTCAACTCCGGCACGGCATCTGCCGATACGCATCGGCATGAGTTCCGTTTCTCGCCTCCACGACGGCGCCCGGCTCCGGCGCACTCGCACGCACCGGACGACGCGTCTCGGCAATGTCAGCGCGCCGGTCGTATTTGCCCGGCGGCCGTTCATCGCGGCGACCGTCATCGCGACGGCGCTGGCGACGATCGTGGCGTCCGCGCCACGCTTGGTCAGCGCGCAAGCCGCACCTGCGGCGCACCACACCGTGCGTCATACGCTGCGCGGTGACGTGGGCGCTGTCACGCAGGTGGCATTGTCGTTGCCGTGGCGGCCCGCCGTGCACGAGCTCGGCGTTCCCTCCAACGCCTCGCCGCTCCGCCAGCGCAGTTGGATGCAGCGAGCCGACGTGCGCAGCAATGTGCGCACCATGGTTGTGCTTGAACCATCGGCGCAGAGTCCCGTGGAGGACTCGCGACACGGCTGGCAGGTGGTCAACGCCGACGGACAGCTCGTGCCGTGGCGGCAGGCGCCGATTGTGTTGTCGCAAGCGCTGCCGGCCGGTCAACATGACGTCCTGATTGTGTGGGTTGCGCCACCGGGTGCGACCGGCGCGCCGGCTCCCGTGGTGCGTCTCCAGATCGTCAGCGGCGCACGCTAGAAACACCGCGTGCGTACCGGCAGCATGCGCACGTGCTAAATTGATGGGATGTGTGCGCGCCGAGTCGCGGCCCGCGTTTCCCTGGGGAGTACAAGTCATGGCCGACATTACGTGCCAGCGCTGCGGTCAGACGCGCGCCGGATTTGAGAAGGCACCGATTGGTGTGATGGGTGCCACCGCCGTCCGTTTGATGGCGGAGATTTGTCAGACGTGCTGGGCCGAGTGGCTCAAGCAGCAAACCATGCTGATCAATCACTATGGTCTCAATCTCATGGACGCGCAGTCGCGCACGTTTCTGAGCCGCAATCGCGATGGTTTTCTGTTCAAGGCCGGCGATGTCGAGGACGTGGACACGTCGAAACAGGGCACGATCAGCCATTGAGTGCGTGCGGCGGCCAGATGCGACAACGCCCCGGCCATCACTGATGGTCGGGGCGTTGTGTTGATACGGTGCTGGTGCGGCTTTGATGCGATGCAGACCGCAGCGATGTTCAGCCGTGGCCAGCGATGTAGCGAGCAAACCGACCACACACGGCGCATTTCAGCGTGACATGTGAGTTGGTTGGCGGCGGATACAGCGCAGGTTCTCGCGTGATCTCGCCGGAACAGGACGGGCAGCTCAGTGGCAGCGCACTGCGATCACTCGCAATCAGGTGCAGCGCCTGCGCAGGGTTATAGGTGTTCGGCCTCGGCTTCCGCATTACGCCCCCTCTTCGGGTGTGCGAGGCGTGGTGCGACCGTCGCACCAGCGCGTCGAAGGCAACATAACCATTCCGGGTCCATCTCTCTACTGAAGCATCGTAGAATAACCGGCAAAACGGCTATTGC
>JBBRDP010000133.1:0-9572 GCA_038203795.1 Gemmatimonadales bacterium | reverse complement strand
CGGTGGGGGCATCGGCGCCATGACCGGCGCTGCAGGCGCAGGCGGAGCGGCCGTGATGACGGGCTCGGGAGCAGGAGCGGGAGCGGGCTTGGGAGCAGGAGCGGGAGCGGGCTCGGGAGCAGGAGCGGGAGCGGGCTTGGGAGCAGGAGCGGGAGCGGGCTCGGGAGCAGGAGCGGGAGCGGGAGCGGGAGCAGGAGCAGGAGCAGGAGCGGGTACAGGTGTCGGTGCGACCGTTCGTGCGGGCTCAGGAACCGGTGCGGCTGCCGGCGCGGGCGTACCGGCCGCCGGCTTGATCGCCGATGCCGGCGCTTCGCGTGGCGGTGCAGCGGCCATGGCAGCACGCGACGCCGCCAGCGACGGGGCATCGGTTGGCACTCGCAGCGTTTGTCCCACACTGATGCCACGCTCACCGCCCTCCGACAAACCGTTCAGCGAGGCCAAATCCCGCCACTTGTGGCCATCGCCATAGTAACGCGCGGCGAGACCCCAGAGCGTCTCGCCGGGGCGAACCGTGTGCGTGCCCGCCGACGAGGCGGTCATCGCGCCAGCAACGCCCTGGGCGCGAACATGATGCGGCCAGGCGAGGGCCAGAGCCAACACAAAGGCCATGATCAGCGGCAGCAGGAGCTGCTGTGATTCGCTGGGGGACTCCGACCGACGCGTGACGGCCTTGGCGCGAACCGGGGAGCGACGGAAACGGGCTGGGAACATGACGCAGACCTCTCAATGGCGATGGGAACATGAGGACGGTCCCGCGCGACCCTGCTGGCCGCCGGTGCCACGTCATCTGGGAGAGGGACGCCGAAGCGTGGGCGACCGTCACGCCATCACTGTCATGCCGCTGGCATGCAGCGTGACGCCGACGGCCGCCCGCGCACGAGCCGCCGGTTAAAACGGCAGGTCGTCGTCTTCGTCCTGGAGCGCGCCGGGGAAATCGGCGAAGTCATCGCTGGCGCCGGCACCGGCCGCACCCGCCTTTCCGGACGGACGGCTCGGCGGATCACTGCGGCGCGGCGCGTCATCGTCACCACCTCCGCTGCGACCGCCCAACAGGATCAACTCACCCACCTTGATCTCAGTGGTGTAGCGCGTCTGACCGTCCTTGTCCTGCCACTGGCGATACTCGATTTCCCCTTCCACGTACACCTTTTCGCCCTTCTTCACATATCGCTCTACGACATCGGCCAGCGTGCCCTTGCCGCGGTTCCACGCCACGCAGCGATGCCACTCGGTCTTCTCCTGCTTGGCGCCCGCCTGATCGGTCCACCCTCGGCTCGTGGCCAGCGAGAAGGTGGCGACACGCCCGCCGTTGGCGGTGCTACGGACCTCGGGCTCGGACCCGACGTTCCCGATCAAAATGGCCTTGTTCATGCTGCGACTCACGGTGCCTCCTGGCAAACGATTGAAGTGCGGTTGGCGCACTCATCCTACCACGGCGCCTCCACAAAACTATCATCAAACGACCGCACACCGAAGCATGATCACTCAGCGGGCCGCGATCTCCGTCGCGGTCACTTTCGGCGCGCGCCACACCAGCACCAACGCGTCTTCGTCGGGGTGCCGATAGTAGCCACGACGACGCGTCATGCCGGTGAACCCGAACCCCTCGTAGAGCGCTCGCGCAGCCCCATTCGATTCGCGCACTTCGAGGAACATCGACCGCACGCCCTCGCGCGTCGCCCGATCGATGAGCGCACCGAGCAGTGCGTGCGCGACACCGCGCCGACGTACCGATGCCTCCACGGCAATGTTTGCAAGCTCCGCTTCGTCGGCTACCTGGAACACAACACTGTAGCCCACGACCACTTCGTCAATGGTGGCCACGGTAACGTGCGTGGTGTGCGATTCAAGCAACGAATGAAACGCCGCCGATGGCCACGGATCCGAGAAGCACGCCGCTTCGATCAGCGCCATGCGCGTCACATCGCGTTCGTGCGCGGGCCGCAGCACCATGGCGGCGTCAGTCAACGCCGAGCGCACGTCCATGACTCGCTTCCCACTTGACCTGCGCTTCGGCGAGACGGCCGTACGCGGGTTCCCACTCGTCGAGCGGTACCGGGCCAAACGCCGACCAGTCGCTCAGCCAGCGCACGCTCGACGCACGTGGTACCACGTCGGTGGCCACGCTGACCATGCGCAGTGCATCGACGGGTATCGTGGCGAGCGCCGATCTGGCCGGCGGACCTGCCGATGCGATGAGACCATTTGCGCCAACGCGCACATCCTGCACATACACTTCGCCCCGCAGCGCGTCGAGCGCCACCCGATACGCACCCTCCGACGGCGGAACTTCTGCGTCGCCCACGGCCAGCAACAACGACGGCACCGCATACAGCGGGACATCGAGCCCATACGCGAGTCCCTTGGCGAATGCTCCGGCGATGCGCAGTGAGGTGAAGCTCCCGGGCCCCGCCCCGCACACCACCGCCACCATCTCGGACAACGAGCAGCCGGCCGCATGCAGCAGTGGTGACACGGCCGGCGTGAGCACGTCAGCGCGCCCGCTGCCCATCGATACCGGGCACGACGCGCGGAGGCGGACCCGCTCGCCGAGCCGTTCAAGCACGGCCAACGAGCCGGCTGCGGTCGCCGCTTCTACCACCAACCACAGTCCGTCAGGAACAGGCATCGACATGCCGCACTATCGATGACTGACACAGTGCGCACAAGGGCGCGTCCGCGTGAACGTCAAGGCTGCTCGAGCGACCACGTCACTTGCACGCCACGGTGCGACGCCTCGCATCACCCGAGACATGCGCCAGCCACACGTGCCTGGCGTTCGACGGGAGATATCCGTCCGCACGCTCCGGCCATTCGACAAATGTCACGAGCGCGCTCGCTACGAGCTCATCCCAGCCGAGGTGTTCCAACTCCGCGCTGGTGCGCAGTCTATACAGGTCGGCGTGCACTACGATTCCGTTGGGTGTGCCGTACTCATGCAAGACGGCGAACGTTGGGCTGGTGACCGCCGCCAGATCGCGCACCCCGAGTGCATCGCACATCGCGCGCACGAGCGTGGTCTTGCCTGCACCAAGTTCACCATGCAGCGCCACCACCGCGCCGGGTTCGAGCGTCAACGCCAACTCGCGACCCCAGACTGCCATCTCGGGCGCAGTGAGCGCATCGCCCGGACGCGCGCTCACGACTTTCGGCGCGACCGACCGCTTCGGCCGCCGCCCTTACCACTGCTTCCACCCCGACCAACGCGCGCGCCCGCGCTCCCTTCACCGCCAAGCAACGTGCGCACCTCGAACAACTCATCGCGAAGCCGCGCTGCCGTTTCAAAGTCGAGCGCCGTAGCGGCCTCGCGCATCGCGGCCTCAAGCTCCACCACCCACGCTTCGAGTTCCTCACGCGAGCGCGTACCCCTGGGCGTTTTGACGGCGGCGGCCTTGTCGCCTTTGCCTTCTTTTGGCTCACGTGCGTCCGCCACGCGCGTGATCAACCGCACATCGCTCACACTCTTGATCACACCGCGCGGCGTGATGCCGAACTCCTCATTGTGCGCCGCCTGAATCGCACGGCGGCGATCGGTCTCACCCATCGCGCGCTCCATGGAGCCGGTCGTGCGATCGGCGTACAGAATTGCGCGTCCCGACACATTGCGCGCCGCTCGGCCGATCGTTTGCACCAACGAACGATCGCTCCGCAAAAAGCCTTCCTGATCGGCGTCGAGCACCGCCACGAGCGACACTTCGGGCATGTCAAGCCCTTCGCGCAACAGGTTGATGCCCACGAGCACATCGAAGTCGCCCAGTCGAAGCCCACGCACAATTTCCATGCGTTCGATCGTGTCGATATCGGAATGCATGTAGCGCACCCGCGCGCCCACCTGCTGCAAGTAGTCGGTGAGATCTTCGGCCATGCGCTTGGTGAGCACCGTCACCAGCACGCGCTCGCCCTTGCGTTCGCGAATCCGGATCTCGTTGAGCAGATCATCGACCTGACCCTTGACCGGGCGCACTTCGATGATGGGATCGAGCAGACCGGTGGGCCGGATCACCTGCTCCACCACTACGCCCTCAGACAACCCGAGTTCCACCTCACCGGGCGTGGCCGACACGCTGATCAGCCGCGGCGCCAACTGCAGAAACTCGTCGAACACGAGCGGACGATTGTCAAGCGCACTGGGCAGACGGAACCCGTACTCCACCAGCGTCAGCTTGCGCGCGCGGTCGCCATTGTACATGCCGCGAATCTGCGGCAACGTCACGTGTGACTCGTCGGCCACCACGAGAAAGTCGTCTGGGAAATAGTCGAACAAGCACGCCGGACGCTCGCCGGCCACGCGTCCGGCGATGTGGCGCGAATAGTTTTCAATGCCGGCGCATGTTCCCACCTCGAGCATCATCTCGATATCAAACATCGTGCGCTGCTCGAGCCGCTGCGCCTCGAGCAACTTGCCGGCCATGCGCAGCTCCGCGAGCCGCGACGACAACTCGTCGCGAATGGCGCCCACCGCACGCTCGAGCGTGGGACGCGTCGTGATGAAATGTTTCGCCGGGTAAATCGCCGCGCGCTCCAGCACGGCGATGGTGTCGCCGGTGAGCGGATCGATCTTGCTGATGCGCTCGATCTCGTCACCCCACAATTCAATGCGCACACCCTGCTCTTCATACGCCGGCAGAATCTCGACCGTATCGCCACGCACACGAAACGTGCCGCGCTCGAAAGCCGCGTCGTTGCGCATGTACTGAATGCCCACAAGATTACGCAGGATATCATCGCGCGACTTCTTCTCGCCGCGCTGCAGGCTCATCATGCGCTCGCGATACGACACCGGATCGCCGAGGCCGTAAATGGCACTGACCGTGGAGACGATGACCACATCCTCGCGCTCCATCAGACTCGACGTGGCGCGCAGTCGCAGGCGATCGATGTCTTCGTTGATCGACGAATCTTTCTCGATGTATGTGTCGCTGCTGGGTACGTACGCCTCAGGCTGGTAGTAGTCGTAGTACGAGACAAAGTACTCGACCGCGTTGTTGGGGAAGAAGCTTTTCAGCTCCCCGTACAACTGCGCCGCCAGCGTCTTGTTGTGCGACAGCACCAGCACCGGGCGCTGATAGTCCGCAATGACGTTGGCGATGGTCATCGTTTTGCCGGAGCCCGTGACGCCGAGCAGCGTTTGGTAGCGATCTCCGCGCGCGAGCCCTGCGTTCAACTCGGCGATGGCGCGCGGCTGATCGCCGGCCGGCTCAAACGGCGAATGCAGGGCAAACGGCGTGCGCGCCGCGCCTGCGCCCGGGAGGTGGGCCAAGGCCCGGATCACATCAGACATATCCTGAAAGATAACCTTCGGCCTATATTCGGCGCAAACAGAGGGTCACTCTTCTTCGGTCGTCAGCCGCTCGCGACGCGATACCGCGCCGATGCCTTTTACGCGCCGCATGGCCTTCATGATTTTCTCGAGGTGCGCGAGGTTCTCCACCTCCACCAGCGCAGCGCCGGTGACCTTGCTGTCGGTCGTGCACAACTCGAGCGACCGAATGTCCGTGCCGGTGGCACTGACGGCCGCCGCGACATCGGCGTAGAGTCCGCGGCGGTCGGTGCCCTCCAGCACCAATCGCACGACAAACCGCTCGCCCGCCACTTCCTGCCAGTCGATTTCAAGTCGGCGTTCGGGCTCGTGCACGAGCAGCAGCAAATTGGGACAATCACCGCGATGTATGCTCACGCCGCGGCCGCGCGTGACGTAGCCAACCACTTTGTCGCCCGGCACCGGCTGACAACATTGTGCGTATCGCACAAGCAGCCCGTCGGCACCCTGAATGCGCACGCCGCGCGACGTACCACGGACGCGGTCCACCAGCCGTTCGATCGTGCCCGCCTTCTCCACCGGTTCCGGCGCGGTTTCGAGTTGCGGGTGCAGTACCTTGAGCACCTGCATCACGTGTACATCGCCCTGCCCGATCGACGCGATCACGTGCGACGGATCCTTGAGCTTGAGCACGCGTGCCACTGGCACCAGCCCCGCGTCATCGACCTTGGGCAGCTTGCGACGCTTGAGCTCACGATCGAGAATATCGCGGCCCAGCCGCACCGCCGATGTCTGTTCCTCGTGGCGCAGCCACTGACGGATCTTGTGACGCGCGCGTCCCGTGCGTACATGCGACAGCCAGTCGCGACTGGGGCGCGCGTTCGGATTGGTGAGAATCTCCACCGTTTCCGAGTTCTTGAGCTCACGCGACAGCGGCGCGATGCGTCCGTTCACCTTCGCGCCGGCGCAGTGCGACCCCACTTGCGTGTGCACGGCATACGCAAAGTCCAGCGGTGTCGCGCCTTTGGGCAACTGGATGACATCGCCCGTGGGCGTGAACACAAAGATCTCGTCCGCATACAAGTCGAGCTTCAGGAACTCCAGAAACTCACCCGGCGTCTCGGCGTCCATCTGCAGCTCGAGCACCTGACGGAACCAGGCCAGATGACGATCGAGATCATCGCTTCCGCTGGGCTGTTCGTTCTCCTTGTACAGCCAGTGCGCGGCGATACCATACTCCGCCGTGCGATGCATGTCGCGTGTGCGAATCTGGATCTCGAACAGCTGACGGCCCGGACCGAACACGGTGGTGTGTAGCGACTGATAGCCGTTGGACTTGGGCTGCGCGATGTAATCTTTGATGCGCTCCTGCACCGGCGTCCACCCGTCATGAATCACACCCAATGCGTGATAACACTCCACCACATTGGGCACGATGACACGAATCGCGAGCAGGTCGTAGATGTCTTCGTACGGGCGGTCGCGCTGCTGCATTTTCTTGTAGATCGACCACAAATGCTTGGGTCGACCTCCAACATCAACATCAACAATTCCCGCTTCGGTGAGTCGACGCAGCAGCGGCTCGCTCATTTGCGCAATCAGCGACTCACGCTCGCCACGCTTCGCGGCGACCAGCTTGGCCAGCGACCGATACGCCTCGGGCTCGACATGCTTGAACGACAGATCTTCGAGCTCCCACCGCACCTTCGCCATGCCGAACCGATGCGCGAGCGGCGCGTACAGATCGCGCGTTTCCTGCGCAATACGACGACGCTTTTCGGGCGACAGCCAGTCGAGCGTGCGCATGTTGTGGAGGCGATCGGCCAGCTTGATGAGGATGACGCGCGCGTCCTTGGCAATCGACAGCAACAACTTGCGATAGTTCTCAACCTGTCGGTCTTCGCGTGACGTGAGCGGCAAATTGGCGATCTTGGTGAGCCCGTCGACAATCCGTGACACCTCGGGACCGAACTCCGCCTCAATGTCAGCCACGGTGATATCGGTGTCTTCCACGACATCGTGCAGCAACCCACACGCGACGGTGGCCGAGTCGAGCTGGAGATCGGCGAGAATGCGCGCGACCTCAATGCAATGTGTGACGTACGGTTCACCGGAGTGCCTCACCTGACCGGCGTGCGCACGCTCGGTGAACTTGAACGCGCGCATCAGAAGGTCGGCATCGAGCCGATCATAGTCGCCGTCCACGCGCGGCACGAAGCCTGGAATCACATCATGCAAGCGCGGCGCGGGCACCACGTTTGCGCCATGCGCTGCATCGACGGCCCCGTCGACGCGGGTTGCCGCGATGCCGGGTGGTTCCGGGGAAACTGCAGGGGTGGTAATGGGATTCACAGCAATCCTGATTCAGCGAAACTCATGTACCGACCGCGTCCGATGATGACATGATCATGTACGGGAATGTCGAGCAACCGTCCGGCCGCGACCAACTGCTGCGTGACCGCACGATCTTCGGCCGAGGGTGTGGGGTCTCCACTCGGATGATTGTGCACCAGCACCACCGCCGCCGCGCGCTCCGCGATCGCCTCGCGAAACACCTCACGCGGGTGCACGAGCGATGAGTCGAGCAGGCCGCGGGTGATCAACACGTCGCGTTCGAGCCGATGTTGTGCATCGAGAATGGCCACGTGAAACTCCTCGACCGGTAGATCCTGCAGACGCGGAGCGAAGACCGCTGCCACGTCACGCGGCGAGCGCACCGGTGCGCCCGCCTCCCGAGCCTCCGAGGCCATGCGACGCCCCAGTTCCAAGGCCGCATGCACCGCGACTGCCCGTGCTGTACCAACGCCCGGCACACGAGTGAGGGATCCCACGGAACCCGACGCCAGCCGGCCCAGCGACCCGCCACTGCTCGCCAGCACCATTCGCGCACAGTCCAGCGCCGAACCGGCCACCCCGCCGGTCCCCAGAAGGAGCGCCACCAGCTCCGTGGTGCTGAGGGCCTGCGCGCCCAACGCCCGGAGCCGCTCGCGCGGCCGGTCCGAACTCTGCATCTCTCGAATACTTAGCGGGCGAGCGCTGGCGCTGCCAGCGGTGCCACTGAATAGGCGGCCCTCCCGCTTGGGGAACCGAACCGGATGTTCGGGTACGGGTGCGATGTCGTTGGGGCTCATGCGTGGTGACTGGGAGGGCGTCGGCCTCAGGCGCGGCGTGCCGGAGGCGCTCCCTCACAGTGGCGAACAAGGCCGCGCCGAGCGACATCAAAATACCGCCGCTGCGTGCTAAAGCGCTCCGGCCGGCTTCGCCTCCCCTCGCTCACAGACCGGTGTGCCAGCCCGCGCCTGCTCCATCAGCTCGACCACTTCGTGCACAATGCTCGCGCCACGATCGGCCTTGTACCAGGCGGCGGCGTAGTCGTGCAGGGGCCCACTTTTCATCGTGTCGCGCTGCGCGTGGGTCCAGCGCCGAAGTTCGCGCGGGTACTCTACAATGCAGCCCACGTCCTGCCCCTGCTCATCGAGCAGAATGAAGGTTGGTGTGGCCGTGCGTCCGTCGAGCGAGCGATGCGATTGCTGTGCCGTCGCCCCAACCGCCGGCGGCACAATCCGCAACGCCAATCCCGGCACCAGCTCGGCGAGCCGCGCGACATACGGCACTTGCTGCATGGAATCGCCGCACGCATCGATAGCTACGACCAGCAGTTTGAATTTGCTGGCCGCCATGCGCGCGCGCACGAGTGAGGAGTCGGCAATGCGCACGCTATCGTTGATGCTGTGCCATCCTTCGCGTCGGCGTCGGGTGTTCTCGAGAAACTCCGGATACGCTTCGCCGCGCGCGTACAGCGCGAGCAGGGTGGAATCGGCCCCGGCGAGTGGCGAGGCGCTCAGGGAGGGCGACGCAGTGCCGCAGTCGATCGCCGGCATCGCACGCTCGGGGATGAGCGCACTGACCGACGCCGCGAGTGACACGGCGAGTGACACGGCAACGAGAATCCGAAGCATAGGGGGCGATGACTGGGGTGACGGTGTTGCGGGGGCGGTCGTGGATGACGGCCTACAGTGCCACAAATGACCGTGAAGCGCGAGCAGCCGCAAGTGCCTGGGCGTGTCCACTAACTTTCCAACCGGCGCGTGCAGCGCCGCCACAGTGCGCGACCGGTGACCAACTCTCTCATCTCGTTCGGAGCAATGTCCCAGTGCCAGCAATCCGTTCTTTTCCGGTGGTGTGCGTGGGCGGTTCTGCGGGCGGTCTCGATGCCTACATCCGATTGCTGCGCCACCTGCCTCCCGACCTGGGCGTGGCCGTTGTCATTGTCAATCACCTCAGAGAGGTGGAGACGTTACTCCACGAGATT
>JBBRDP010000132.1:0-9577 GCA_038203795.1 Gemmatimonadales bacterium | reverse complement strand
GAACCGGTTTCCAGTCCCATGGCGCGAAAGAACGTGCACGCCATCGCGCCGCCAATCAACAGCCGCTCGACCTTGGGCAACAGCGCGTCGATCACATCGATCTTACCAGAAATTTTGCTGCCGCCGAGCACGGCCACGAACGGATGCTCGGGCGCGTTGAGCGCGTCGCCGAGGAACGCCAGTTCGCGTTCCATCAGCAGTCCGGCCACCGCCGGCCGCACGTATTTGGTGACGCCGGCCGTGCTCGCGTGGGCCCGGTGTGCGGCGCCGAATGCGTCGTTTACGTACACATCGCCGAGTTCGGCGAGTTGTCGCGAGAACGCATCATCGTTCGCTTCTTCACCCGCGTGGAACCGCGTGTTTTCCAGCAGCAACACGCTGCCAGTGTCGAGTGCGTTTGTGGCCGCAACAGCGGCCGGCCCCACTGTGTCCGGAAGAAAACTGACAGGGTGCGGTTCGAGCGCCGTCTGCAGCCGCGCGACAACCGGGCGCAGCGAATACTTCGGATTGGGAACACCCTTGGGACGACCAAAATGCGACAGCAGTACCACGCGCGCGCCGCGATCGAGCAGCGCTTTGATTGTTGGCACGGCGGCAAGAATGCGCGTCGCGTCTGCGACGTTCCCCTGGTCATCCAGCGGCACGTTGAAGTCGACGCGTACCAGCACTCGGCGACCCGAGACTTCGGCGTCGGTGAGTTGGCGGATGGTACGAGCGGGCATGATCGCGCGCCCCTAGAGGCGCGCGCCAACGAAACGCAGCAGGTCGACGCAGCGGCTGCTGTATCCCCACTCATTGTCATACCAACCGGAGATCTTGACCAGTGTGTTGTTGATCACCGTGGTGGTCAACGCGTCGAGCGTGCACGAATTTGGATTGCCGATGTAATCCACGGACACCAGCGGCACTTCACTGTAGCCGAGCACACCTTCGAGCGCGCCTTCCGACGCGGTCTTGAAGGCCGCATTGACTTCGGCCACCGTCACGCCGCGTTCCACCACGCACGTGAGATCGGTGAGCGACACGTCAGGCGTTGGCACGCGCACCGCAATACCGTCGATGAGTCCCTTCACTTCGGGAATCACGAGCGCGGTGGCTTTCGCCGCACCGGTCGTCGTGGGAATCATCGACATCGCTGCCGCGCGCGCGCGACGCAGATCCTTGTGCGGCAGATCGAGAATGCTCTGATCGTTGGTGTAACTGTGAATCGTGACCATGCTGCCGTGCACGAAGCCGAACGCATCACGCACCACCTTGACCATCGGCACCAGACAGTTCGTGGTGCACGACGCGTTGGAGATGATGTGATGCAAGGCGTTGTCATACTTGTCGCTGTTGACGCCCATCACGATGGTGATGTCTTCATCCGTCGCAGGGGCCGAAATGATGACCTTCTTCGCGCCGGCTTCCATGTGCTTGCGTGCATCGGAGGCCTTGGTGAAACGTCCCGTTGCTTCGAGCACGATGTCGACGCCGAGTTCCTTCCACGGTAACTTGCCAGGTTCGCGCTCGGCCAGAATGCGCACGGTGTCGCCGTCGACGGTGATGCTGTCGTTGTCGGAGGTCACCTGCCCTTCATACGTGCCGTGCACCGAGTCGTACTTGAACAGGTGCGCGAGCGTTTTGGTATCGGTGAGGTCGTTGATCGCGACAAAGTCGAGATCGGCAACGCCTTGCTGCTTGGCAGCACGAAGAACCTGACGTCCGATGCGGCCGAAGCCGTTGATGCCGACGCGAATGGCCATGGATTTCAATCCGGATCCGAAACGTGGGACGACCGCTCACCTGAATCGGGTGCGCGACCGAATGTGAGATAGCTGAGAATGCGTGCACCGCCGGCTGACAGCGCCGCTGCGGCTGCGTTGAGTGTGGCCGCCGTCGTGATCACGTCGTCGACGAGCACGAGATGGGCACCCCGCAACCGGACGTTTGCACCACGAGTGGTGCCAAACGCACCGGAAACGTTGCTCGCGCGCTCCGAAGGTGTCAACCGGGTTTGCGTATCCGTCTCTCGCTGGCGCCCAAGAACGTCGTCCCACACGGGAATGTCCCACCGCCGGGCAACGGCCTGCGCGAGCAGCAAGCTCTGGTTGAATCCCCGCTCGCGCAGCCGTGCGGCCCCGAGTGGAATCGGAATCAACGCGACGCGCTCGGATTCCACGTCGCGCGGAAAGCTCAGGCGCGCCATGCGGGCTCCCATACCGTCGGCCACGGCGGTCCAGCCGCTGTACTTGAGCGCATGCACGAGCGCGCTGGCGGTGCCGGCGTCGAGTCGTGCGGCCGAACGCACGGCGCGCACGGTGGACGGGAGCTTGAGACACCAGCGACAGTCGGCGAAACCGTCACCGGCGCCGGCGTCGTGGTCGGTGAGCCGGACCCCCGGCAGTGGCTGCCGAGAATAGCCGCAACGGCCGCAGGATGGTTCGGGAAAGGGTTCCATCCGACTCCAGCATGTGCCACACACCACGCCATTGACGGAGGGGCTGAGCATCTCGTGGCACACGGCACAGGCGCGCGGCAACAGGAGGTCGGCGAGCCCACGGGCGAGTGTGCGCCAAGCGCGCGGGCGCGCGGTCCGGGCGCTCCGATCCGGCGACGCCGCGACGTTGGGTGCGGCGTTGGGTGCGTGGCGGCGATCGTCGGTCACGGTCGCGCACTCGCATGGCGTGGTTCGAGCACGCGCCACATGGCGCCACGATCAGGCGGCACGCCAAACCAGGATTCGAACGCCGCAGCCCCCTGTTCCACGAGCATGCGGAGTCCGTCTTCGGCACGGAGTCCGCGTTCGCGACATGCACGAACCCACGCCGTTTCGCCTCGCTTGTACACCAGATCGAGCACGCATGTTTGTGGCGAGAGGGCATCCGGTGGCACCGGCATTTCGTCATCACGCAATCCGATCGGCGTGGCATTGATGACGAGATCGGCCTGATGAACCGCTGATGGCACATCCGCGACGACCACGGCGTGCGCGCCCAGCCTTTGCACCAATGACTCAGCGCGCGCCGACGAACGCGCGGTGATACGAAGGGTCGCATTCGTGAACTGCATCAGCGCAACGATCACGCTGGCGGCCGAACCGCCGGCGCCGAGCAGTGCCACGCGCAGTGGAGCATTGATGCGCACGGACGGCGCAAGCACCGCCTGCATGGCGGCACGCGCGCCGGCGACATCGGTGTTGTGCCCCACGAGCGCGCCGCGCTCGTCATGCCAGAACGTGTTGACGGCACCGACCTGCTGCGCGACTGGTGTCAGCCGCGCACACGCGGCCGCCACCGCTTCCTTGTGCGGAATGGTGACGTTGCCAGCCGCGCGATCGTTCGCCAGTGCGCGTAATGTATCGGCCAGCGCGTGGGGCTCCGTATCGCGGGCGGTGTAGCGTACGGCAAACCCCGCCGCATCGAGTGCCGCCTGCTGAAACACCGGCGACAGCGAATGGGCCACCGGATGCCCGATCAAAAACAGCTGTGTTGGCGTCACTCGCGCGCCGGTGGTTCCTGCTTGTTCACCACGCGATCGAGCACTGCATGCACCAGCGTATGCAGTTCGCTGTAGGTGTCACGGTACACATTGAGATCGCCGCCGTACGGATCACTCACCGGCGCATCGTCGCGTCCGGAGGTCGCGTAGGTGGTGAGCAGATGCGTGCGCGCGCCACCACCCAGTTCACCAACGCGCTCGAGATGAGCGGGACCCATGGTGAGCATGAGATCAGACGCACTCACAATGTCCGGTGTCAGCAGGCGCGCGCGGTGCGCTGACAAGTCGATGCCATGCTCCATCGCGACTAACAGCGATCCGTCGGATGCCGGGGAATCGTCCCACGCACTGATGCCGGCACTGCCCACCGTGATCGCCACGATGCCACGTTCCGCGATCGCATGACGCGCGATTGCCTCGGCGAGCGGGCTGCGACAGGTGTTGCCAGTGCAGACGAACAGGAGGTGCATGGAAAGATCCAGGAAGACGTCAGATATTGCCGACGAGGTCGGGAACGCAATCGCGCAGTTCATTGGCTGAGTACACCCCGGGGCGAATAACGCGCGGTCGCCGACCTGTACAGTCTACCACGGTGGACGGGCGCGACTCGGGAATACGCCCGCCGTCGAGCACCATGAGCAGGCCGCGATGAATCACGTCTGGCCACTGCTCCACGATCTCCGTGGGAGAAAGCGCTGGTGGCACGCCGGGCCGATTGGCACTGGTGGACGTGATGGGTTCACCGTAGGCGCGCAGCAACGCCTGCAATCCTTCGTGCGGCGTCCACCGCACCGCGACGCCGCCTTCGGGACCACGCAATCGTGATGGGACACGGTGGTCGCCCCCCGGGAGCACCAGCGTGAGTGGACCAGGCCAGAAGCGTGCGGCGAGTTGCGCCGCATGCGGTGTGAGCACGAGACCGAGTCGTTCAATCATGTCGCTGCCGGCAATGAGCAGCAGGAATGGTTTGGAGGGCGGCCGCTGCTTCATCTTCACCAACGCTTCCACCGACTCGTGATCGACGGCTGTACCAAATCCATACACGGTTTCGGTGGGATACGCGAGCACCCGACGTTGCCCAAGATGCACGACGATGTCGCGAATCGCGCCCTGAATTTCGGCGGGAGACCAGAAAGGAACGGTGAGTGCTCCGTGTCGCATGCGAATGGCCTAGTCCACGAGCAGGCTGAGTGCTTCCGCGCGTGCGAAATCCGCCTCTTCCGTGATCTTGAGGGCGCGCTCAGAGCCGCGCACCACAATCACGGTTTCGCCGATGCGTTCGCACAATCCGGCATCGTCGCTTGCGCCCACCCGTTCCGATCGCGCCGCGATATGCGCGCGCTCCAGCATGTCACGCGGAAACGCCTGCGGTGTTTGCGCGCGCCACAGCTGTTCTCGGCTCACGGTTTCCAGAATGCGCCCGTGTTCATCCACGCGCTTGAGTGTGTCCACCACAGGCAGCGCTGCCACCGCGCCAACCCCGGTGCGCGCAGTGCTGATCACGCGCTCAATGGTTTCCTCGGTGACGAGTGGACGCGCGGCGTCGTGCACGACCACAATGCGCACTTCTTCGGGCATGTCTTCAAGACCGTTGTACACCGATTCGTGCCGCTCGCGCCCGCCAACGGAGACGAGCAGACGATCAACATCACACTGAAAGAGCCAGGGTGGCGGGTCGGCCGCGTACGCCTTGGGCAGCACGACCACCACCACCGCGACATCCGGTCGGGCCATGAACGCCTGCACACTGTGCAGGAGCGCGGGTCGTCCCACCACCCATCGGAACTGCTTGAGTTCTTCGCCACCAACGCGCGAGCCGGAACCGCCGGCCACGATCACCACGCCCACGTCACGCGAGGCGTCGTAGACGGGCATCGGTTCACCGTCACCGCGCGAGACAATCGCCGGTGGCGGAATGATGCGCCGAGGTGGCGTTAGTTGAGGGACTGCTGTGGGTTTGTCACTCATCGGCGTCAAATCCTTCGGTCTCGAATCCGTCAGTTTCTTCACGGCGTGATCGTGCGCCCGCCGCAGCCGCCCCACGCGATGCACTGGCCTTTCGTGAACGCGGACCGATGGTCTGCATAAGTACATCGGCAAGCGTGCGCACGCCATGCACCGTCATGCCGGCCGGCACTTTGCGCGGTACTGCTCGATCAGACAGATATGCATCGGTCATGCCGAGCTTCGTGGCTTCGGCGAGGCGTCGCTCTACCTGCGTCACCGCGCGCACTTCACCACCGAGCCCGAGCTCGCCAAGAAAGACCGCGTGTGCGGGCAGCGGCCGATCGGTCACGCTACTCGCAATGGCCACCGCGATCGCGAGATCCACGGCGGGTTCCTGCACGCGCATGCCGCCCACGATATTGCAGAACACATCAAGATCGGCACACGAAAACCCGCCGCGCTTGTCGAGCACGGCGAGCAGCAACGCCAGTCGGCGACCATCGATGCCATTGGCCACACGCTGCGGCGTACCGAAGCCGGCGCGCGCGGCCAGCGCCTGCACTTCTACCAACACCGGACGCGTGCCCTCCATGAGCGCGCACACTGCACTGCCACTCGACACGTCGTGACGGTCGCCGAGAAACAGCGCCGATGGGTTGGACACCGGCATGAGACCGGTTGGTGCCATGCGAAACACACCGATCTCGTCGACGCTCCCAAAGCGATTTTTGGTTGCGCGCAGAATGCGATGATCGAGCGATCCTTCGCCTTCGAAGTAAAGCACGGTGTCTACAATGTGTTCAAGCGTTTTAGGACCGGCGATGCCACCGCCTTTGGTCACGTGCCCGATCACGAACACCGTCACACCACGTTGCTTGGCAAATCGCATGAGACGCGCGGCACATTCCCGCACCTGCCCCACATTGCCCGGCGCGCCCTCGAGTGCGTCGGTGTGTACCGTCTGAATGGAGTCGATCACCAACACGGCGAGCGGACGCGTATCGCTGGGGTCAGGTTCGCTGGCCGTGGCGAGTATCGTCTCGAGCAGTGTTTCCGTGACGAGCGAGACGCCACCCGCCTGCTCGCCCAATCGCTCCGCGCGCAACTTCACCTGCAGCGGTGATTCTTCGCCTGACACGTACAACGTGCGCTGTCCGGCGGCTTCAAGTCTCGCCGCAACCTGCAACAGCAGCGTGCTCTTGCCAATGCCGGGCTCACCACCCACCAGCACCATCGCGCCCGGCACAATGCCGCCGCCGAGCACAAAGTCGAACTCGTCGAGTCCGGTGCGCCAGCGCATGGCTTCACTCCCGGTCACAGCCTCAAGACGCACGGCCTTTGCCGAGCTGTGCGATTGCGCCAGTTCGCGCGCTCGGCGACCGCTCGGCGCCTGCGTGACGGGCTCTTCACTGAGCGTATTCCATGCACCGCACCCGTCACAGCGACCGGCCCATTTGGAATGGTCGGCTCCGCACTCGGTGCAGCGATACACAGATTTGGTGCGCGCCATCATTGCCGCCGATCAATACGGCGGTTCATCGCCGCTCGTGACGAGACGTGGGCCACCGCCGTATACTTTGGGCGGGCCGCCCGGATCCTGGCGTTTTGTGAAGTTGTCGAAACGCGTGTACTGCTTGTGGAAGTACAACTGCACGCTGCCGGTGGGACCGTTACGCTGCTTGCCGATGATGATCTCAGCCCTGCCCTCGAGTCCCGGGTCTTTGAGGCGACCGGTTTCGTCACGTTCGGCGTACACTTCCTGTCGGAAAATGAACATGATGACATCGGCGTCCTGCTCGATCGCGCCCGATTCGCGCAGGTCGGAGAGGAGCGGCCGACCTTTGTCTTCACCCGTGCGCTGCTCTGGCGCACGCGAAAGCTGTGAGAGAGCAATGACAGGCACGCCCAGCTCTTTCGCGAGGCCTTTGAGCCCGCGCGAGATCTGCGACACTTCCTGCTGGCGGTTTTCGGAACCGGCCGGACCGGACATGAGCTGTAGGTAGTCAACGATAATGAGGTCGAGGTTGTTCTCCGCCTTGAGTCGTCGGGCCTTCGATCGCATCTCCAGCATGCCCAGGCCGGGCGTGTCGTCGATGAAAATCGGGGCGTGACTCAGGATGCCTGTGGCCTGCGCCAGACGGGGCATGGCCTCGTCGAGCGCGCGCCCACCTTTGCGAAGTGCCTGCGCATCGATGAGCGCTTCGCTGGCGAGCAGTCGCTGCACCAGAGACTCTTTACTCATTTCGAGTGAAAAGAACGCAACCGATTTCTTGCTGGTGATAGCAGCGTGTTGCGCGATGTTGAGCACGAAGGCCGTTTTGCCCATGGACGGTCGCGCGGCCACGATCACGAGATCAGCCGGCTGGAAGCCGGACAACATGTGGTCAAGTTCCGTAAAGCCCGACGGCACGCCTGTGACCGCGCTCTCGCGCTGCGCGAGCAGTTCGAGCTTTTCCATCGCCGGCCACAACAACTCTTTCAATCGAGAGAAGCCGGCCTTGTCCCGCGTTTGACCCAGCGCAAAAATGCGCTGCTCGGCCATGTCGAGCAGATCGTGTGCAGCTTGGCGTCCTTCAAACGCCTCCTGCACGATCTCGGTACTTGTTTCAATGAGCCGACGCATGGTGGCCTTCTCGCGCACGATGCGGGCGTGAAACTCCACGTTGGCAACGGTGGGCACCGCATCAACCAGGAACGACAGATACTCGCGACCGCCGCTCTGTTCGAGTTCGCCCTTGCGCTCGAGTTCGTTCGCCAGCGTGAGCGTGTCGACCACTTCGCCACGCTCGGTGAGCGTCATGGCGGCACGAAATACGCGTCGATGTCCTTCGCGATAAAACATTGAATCATCAACGTGTTCGGCGGCGCGCATCACGGCGTCGGAATCGAGCAGCATCGCGCCGAGCACCGCGCGTTCCGCGTCTTCCGACCACGGTGGGCGACGATCCTTGTACGGATCACGCGTGAGGGCGGCCGGCGCGCTCACCGGAACGGGGAGCGACGTCATGACGGGTTCGCCGCGCGTGAGGCGTCGTGAATGCGACGGGCGAGTTGCACGTCCTGCCAGGTGGGGCGCTTCCACGCCTCATTGCGCAGCAGGGCAGCGGGGTGATACGTGACGATCAAGGGGACGCCGTGATAGCGATGAATCTGTCCGCGCAGCGTGCCGAGTGGTTGCGTGGTATTTAACAATGTTTGCGCAGCGAACGTACCGAGCGCAAGAATCACGCGCGGACGCAACAGTGCCAGCTGCTGTTCGAGAAATGGGCGACACGCCTGCACTTCAGCCGGCAGCGGATTGCGATTTGCCGGCGGCCGGTGTTTGAGCACGTTGCAGATGAACACATCCTCACGTGTGAGGTCAATCGCGCCGAGAATTTTGGTGAGTAACTGTCCCGCAGGGCCGACAAACGGTTTCCCCGATTCGTCCTCGTTTTGCCCGGGCGCTTCGCCCACGCAGACGAAGTCGGCATTTGGATCGCCTTCGCCGGGCACGTGCTTGATCGCCGAGGCGTGCAAGGCGCACGCGGTGCAGTGCGCGATCGACTCGGCGATTTCGTCGAGACTCATCGGCGCGCCTGCCTCGGCGCGCGCGCGTTCGCCACCAACGCTCAGGCCGATCGGGAGGTCGAGTGCCGTGAGCCACGAGGGCACGGACTTGGCGGGTTCGTCCTTTCCTGCGGGCAACGGCATTTCCGTGTTGTTCGACGCAGCACTGATGGTGGGCGGAGCGGCTTCACGCACATGCTTTGGAGGCGACGCACCATCGGCTCCTGACGCACGTAGTGTGGCCCGCCAGTCGTTCGATGCCGGCGCGTTGGGATCGAATCGCGGTTGCGGAGGCGGTGGGGCTTCGGCAGCGGGCGGCGCCACGGATTCTGACGGCGCGCTGGTTCGCGGCTCTTGCGGCGCGGTGGTTGCGGGCGCGGTTGGCGGTGCGACATCCGCGCGCGGTGACGCATCCGCACGGTGTGCAGGCACCGCTTTGCGCGCGCTCCCTTTGTCGCTGTGCGCACCGAGCAAGGCGAGCACGTCGGCGACGGGCAGCTTGTCGAGCACCAGATCGTACTCGCCGAGTTCGCGGCGCTGCTCGAGATACAATCGCAGTCGCTCTTTAGCGTCCACGCAGCCGCGCCTCCGTCCGGTCGAG
>JBBRDP010000131.1:0-9641 GCA_038203795.1 Gemmatimonadales bacterium | reverse complement strand
CTGTTCGCGCCATACCCGTCGTTCTCGATTTCCATGATGCCCAGGATATCGGGGTCGAGCGCGCGAATGGCGCTGACAATCTTCGCTGCCTGTCGCGCGAAATCAGCGGCGTTTGCCGCGCCGCGACAATCGGCGCTTGCCCCTGCGTCACCGAACGCGCACGTACCGGTGCCAAACGTGTTGAAGTAGTTGAGCACGTTGAACGCACTCACGCGCAATGTGCCGCCAACGGCATCGGGCGTCTCGGTGCGCCGATTGGTGCTCTCAATCATCGGCGCACGGTTGAGTGCGTGCGCCACTGGGCGCACGCGGTACGCCACACCGTTCGATGCCTGTCCACCCCACGTGTGTGTCATCACGCCCACGAGTCCGCGCACCTCGTCTCCGCCGCGGATCGTGTTTGACGCCGTGAGCGCCGCGCCGCGACGACCGAACAGAATCGGATCGGGATTCTGCGCGTTGGTACCGTCATCCACAATCAACCGGTTGCGCGCGTTGGCCTCCTGCAGCGCGGTCGCCTCCGGCCCCGGGCTGAACTGTTGCGTGGGCTGGATCAACCGGTTGCCGGCGGAGAGCACAAGCTGGCCAAACCGGCCAAGCTGAAAACTCTCCGTGACCACTAGCGTCTGCGAAAACCGGACGGACATACCTTCGTAGCGTTCGTATTCTGACGCCGACGTTGTGGGCAATGTGACGCTCGCGGGGTTCACCGTACGTCCGTCGGCACACCGCACCATCACCGACACATTCGCAAGGCGCGTTTGCTGCCCGGATTCTTCCACGACGCCCGTGACGCGCACGAGATCACCGAGTGACACGCTGTCGGCGCCGCCATTGAACACGAACAGTCCGTCTGATGTGGCGGGGTCACGGTCGCCCACCGCGTCCTGCAGGTAAAAGCCCTGCAGCGCCGGCGAAGGGCCCTCGAAGTCACCAACCACCACGCCTTCGGTGGTGACGACCTGTCCCACCATCAGCGACACATCACCTCGTCCCTGAATGCTTGGGATCGACGTGACGGATGTTGTCGTACACGCCGAGTTGGGCGGCACCGACGTGATCGGTGGCGTGGTGCTGTGCGTGCACGCGAGAACGAGCGGCGCGACGAAACAGAGCGCGCCACATGAGCGACGGAGAGACCCGCAAGACAAGAATGACATACCATGAAATCTCACCCACCGTCGTATTAGATCACACCCCGCCACGCACACTCGGGCGTTCCGCTGTTCACCGCACCGGCGCATCCGACCCACGCGCGCTCACGAGATTCACAAGCAGCCTCGCGCCCCCCGGAACGCCGTACGGCAGCTGCCGAAAAAGAGCCAGTGTGGTGTACACATACAGTCCCTTCCCAAGCGGCGTCGAGAGCACCGCTGCACGGTTTTCCGGTTCGTCAGGATCGTGCATGCCGAGCAGTGGACGATACCGCGCATCAAACGTGCTCGGCATGTACAACGCGCGCTCTTGCACCCACGCCGTCCAGTCTGCAGCGCCGATGCGATTGGGCACGCGCAATAGCGAGGCGGTGGAATCGAGATACCGAACCTTGGCTTTCTCATCGGTGACGCGTGCGGCGGGACGCGTGAGCTGCACCGGGAAAGGCATCACGCCGGGTTCTTGCATCTCGTTTTGTCCGTACTGCACCACGAGCGTGCCGCCGTCCTGTGCCCAGGCGAACAGGCGCGGATTCGCAGCGCGCAGCGCGCTGCTCACCTGATACGCGCGCGGACCGATAACGATGGTGGTGTAGCGCGACAGATCGGTTGACCCGAGTCGCTCCGGATCGAGTTCGTCGGTGGGAATGTCGAGCGCGCGCAGTGCCCCGATCCCATCGTCGCTGACGCCGGAGATGTAGCCGACGCGTGTACCGGTGCGCAGTGCCAACGGCACGGCCGACACGTACATCGTGGCCGCAGCGTAGCTGCGCTGCGGCGTGATGTGGTCGTAGCTGATGGTGTAGTAGCCCGCCACGGCCGCCTGCCCCATGTGCATGGCCACCGCGCTGAGTTCGTGCATCGCCCCGGAGAGTGTGCCGCGGAGCGTGAACGTGATACTCAGGCCAACATCGGGCTGCAGCGTCCGCGCTCGCACCGCCGAATCTGCAACGAGGCCATCAGGCAAACGCAACACAATCGAAACGGCCTGCGCCGACGGGTACGACGACAACAAGTTCACGCGCAGTTTGCGTTCAATCGCAACGTCCGCGCGTGCATACTCAACCACACGATCAAGCCCGATCGTGATACCGGGCACCACGGCCACCGGCACTTGCTGGTCTCCCTTCACCGGATCGGCGAACCGGTTGACCACCGGAACGCGCACGTGCACGGGGACGCCCGCGATTTGAACCACCGCGATCGCGGACAGCTCACTCTGGCGCTGGCGCGCCGCGTCGTCACGCGCGTCGATTGCCGCGCGGAAAAACGTGCCTTCGCGTCCGTTGCTGCGCCACCACGGCATGGTGATGAGCGGCGAACGTGCAATGCGCGTAACACTCAACACGCTATCCGGCGCCAACAGGTCGGGGCGTTCACTGCGCTCAGCGCCATTGATGCCAACACCTGACAGCAGCAGTGACTGCCGACCGCGATTGTACACGCTGACCGTGACGGCCATCGTGTCCGGTGCCGCCGGCTTTCTTGGCTCGCTGGCGGGCAGCAGCTGACGCGGCGCCGTGGCTTCCACCGCGACGCCGGACGCCAACACCAACGCAAGCGACGCGCGTTGCTCGGTGAGCGTGAGTGCGTCCCAGAGTGCGGGATCGGCAAACGGCGCCATCGCTGTGCGGTCTGTGATGGGCACACCTTCCGCATTCACCAGGCTCCCACTGAATCCGGGCATCGCCGCATGGCGCATCGGTGGTCGCGCGCCGATGGCGTCACGCGCCTCGCGCACGAGGCGCACGCCGCGCGCCAGCCACGGTACCGTGGCGTCGGGACTGGTGGCGCGATAGGCATCGCGCGCCGCACGAAACGCGGCGTCGACGCTGTCGAGCAGCGCGATGGTGCGCGGATTGCCGCTGCGTTGCGCAAGCGCCGTCCACGTCGTGTCGATGCCATCGAACAATGAGCCCTCGAGACGCGGATCAACCGGCGCATCGGCGCGTGACGCTTCGCGTCGCAGATAGGCCCACTGCACACCGCGACGCTGCAGCACGCCAAATCCCTGCGACTTGTGCTGGCTGCGACTTTCGGCGGCGATTTCAGAGACGCTACGGCCGAACAGTGGTGAGTACTCGCCCACATTGATGCGCATCGTCATTTGATCGGGCGAAAAACGCGAGCTGCGATAGAACTTCGGCACCGTCCACGGCAAGCCGTGCGACAGCACGGGGAAGGCCATCGTATCGTTCGCCTGCTCGTACGCCGCACGCGCCAGCAGTCCGGCCACTTGATGGTGACCATGACCGTCACGTGGTGTACCGCTGAACACGGACACAATTACATGCGGCCGGAAGGCGCGCACCACGCGAATCGCGTCGCCGAGAATCGTATCGCGGGGCCACGCCTCAAATGTTTCGTCGGCGTTCTTGGAGAAGCCGAAGTCGAACGCGCGAGAGAAGAACTGCCGTCCACCATCGAGACGACGCGCCGCGAGCAGTTCCTCGGTGCGGATAATGCCGAGCTGATCGCCGAGCTCATTGCCGATGAGATTCTGTCCACCATCACCGCGCGTGAGTGACAGATACGCCGTCTCCACATGTCGTCCGCGCGCGAGCCAGGCGATGAGCTGGGTGTCTTCATCGTCGGGGTGAGCCGCGATCATGAGTACGCGCGCGGTGGTGCCCAGCGATTGCAACAACGAACCGAGGGCTGCTGCGCCAAGCTCGCGCGGCTGCAACACCACGTCGAACGGTTGACCGGGCGCCGGTGCCGCGTGCGTCTCGCGCCCGAATGACTGGCGAGCTGGAGCTTGCGCAAACATCGGGGTGGCATACGCGAGCAGCGCCGCGGCACAAGCCGCGGCGCTGCGAAGCACGACTCCCGGGCGCGCCAGGCGAGCACGCACGGTCACTGTCCAGCCCGCGCCTGCGTCCGCACCTGCGCCATCGACTCCGGCGCCACTTCGCTGACATCGAGCGCCGCGTGTACGATGCGCGCCTGCTCCGCCGTGTGCGCGTCCATGAAGCCTTCTGCCGGGCTGGCGCGCTCCGGACGCCCAATGTAGCGCACCCCCACTGTCGCGCCGGCCGACACGCGCAATCGCGGCTGCACGTACGTCCACGCACCCATGTTCTTCGGCTCTTCCTGGACCCACACCACTTCTTCGATGGCCGGATAGAGATCCATCACGCGCTGAATCTCCTGATGCGGCCACGGATAGAGCTCTTCGACACGCACGAGCGCGACGCCGTCATGTCGATTGTCATTGAGTGCCATGTCGTAATACACTTTGCCCGTGCAAAACACGATGCGTCGCACATCGTCGCGGCGCTGCGACGCGATGGGATCGTCGATCACTGGCTGAAACCCGGCCTGCGACAAATCCATCAGTCGCGACGCCGCCTGCGGCAGGCGCAGCATCGATTTTGGCTGCATCAGCACCAGCGGACGACGCGGACGACGCAGCGCCTGACGACGCAGCAAGTGGAAGTACTGGGCCGGCGTGGTAAGATACGCGACGGTCATGTTGCCTTCGGCCGCCGACTGCAGGAAACGCTCCAGTCGCGCACTCGAATGCTCCGGCCCCTGACCCTCGTAGCCGTGGGGCAGCAGCAGCACGACGCCGGAATCCTGTCCCCACTTCGCCCGATCCGCGATGATGAACTGATCGATGATGGGCTGCGCACAGTTTACGAAGTCGCCGAACTGTGCTTCCCACAACACGAGCGTGTCGGGCGCCGCCGTACTGTAGCCGTATTCGAAGCCGAGCACGGCGAGTTCGCTGAGCGCGGAATTGTATACTTCGAATGCCGCTGTGGCGCCCAGCAGATGTGCGAGCGGTGCGTATTTTTGTCCCGTCTCCACATCATTCAACACGCTATGACGATGCGAGAACGTTCCACGCTCGACGTCCTGTCCAGTGAGTCGAATGGAAACGCCTTCGCTGATGAGCGAGCCAAACGCGAGCGCTTCGGCGTGGCCCCAATCGATGCCGCCATCGGGGCCCAGAGCCTCGCGCCGGCGTTCGAGTTGCTTCGCGAGTCGCGGATGCGCCGTGAAGTCGGCGGGCCAGCGCAGCAACGCTTCGTTGATGGCGATCAAGCGCTCGGCCTGCACCGCCGTCTCCACCGGTCGAGGCGCGGAGGCCGTTTCGTCCGGCCACGGCTGGTGTGACTCGGCGCCAGCCAGCGATGCTTTGAACGCCGCATGACGCTCGGCGTACGCGTTCATCACCTGCTGTTCAACCGCAGCGGACTCTTCCAACGATTGCACGCCCTCGGCGGCGAGTCGCTGTGCCCACGCGTGGGGCACGGTGGGATGGTTTTTGATGCGCTGATACAACGCCGGCTGCGTGTACGTGGGCTCGTCGCCTTCGTTGTGCCCATGACGACGGTAGCCCACCAGATCGATGAGCACATCTTTGCGGAATCGTGTGCGATACGCACACGCCAGACGCACGGCCTTGATGCATGCTTCCGCGTCGTCGCCGTTCACGTGAAAGATCGGCACTTCAAAACCTTTCGCGAGATCGGACGAGTAGTACGTGCTGCGTCCGTCGTTCGGATCAGTGGTGAAGCCCACCTGATTGTTTACGATGACATGAATCGTGCCACCGGTGCGATACGCATTCAGCGCCGAAATATTGAACGTCTCGGCGACCACGCCCTCACCCGGAAAAGCCGCGTCACCGTGAATGGCCACGGGCACCACCGCCAGTTCATCACGCGTACCGGGTGCTTCTCCGCGTACACGCTGATGTGCGCGCGCGACGCCCTCCAGCACCGGATTGACCATTTCGAGATGCGATGGATTGGGTACCAGGCGCAGCATGACATCGCGTCCGAGCACACGCTTCTGCCCTTCGAAGCCGAGGTGATACTTCACGTCGCCCGTACCGGCCTCACCACCCGACTTGTGTCGCCCTTCAAACTCGGCGAACAGCGCTTCGTACGGTTTGCCCATCACATTGGTCAGCACGTTGAGCCGACCACGATGCGCCATGCCGATCACCACTTCGCGCGCGCCCGCCTGCACCGATTCGGCGATGATCTCGTCGAGAATCGGCACGAGTGCGTCGGTGCCTTCGATCGAGAACCGCTTGTAGCCCGTGTAGGCGCGACCCAGGAACCGTTCAAGGCCGTCGACCTCGCAGAGACGGCGGTGCACGGCCTTTTTTTCTTCGACGGACAGCGGGCGCACGATGTGCCCCGACCGGAACTGTGCGCGAAACCAGTTGCGCTCGTCGTCATTCTCGATGTGCCAGACTTCGATACCCATCGACTGGGTATACACTTCGCGCTTGCGCGCGACGACTTCGGCGGCCGTCACGTTCTCGAAGCGTTCGTCATCGATTGCCGTACCGGGAATCAGGCGCAGGTCCGCGTCGGTGATCCCGTGAAACTCGGGCGTCAGTTCGATGGCGCCGCTGGGCGGTGTGCCGAGTGGATCCACCTGCACGGCCATATGGCCGTAGTTGCGGATGGCCTGTACGAGCGACGACGCAGCCGCCACCTTGCGCAGGTACGCGACATCGCTGGTTGCCGGTGCGGCAGTGGCAGCCGTGACGGTGCCACCCGCGCTGTTGCCAAACAGGGCCTCGGCGGTGCGGAAATATTGGCGCCAGCTTTCGTCGACGCTTGAGGGATCCTGACGGTAGCGTTCGAACTGTTCGGCGATGAGGCCGTCGTTGAACGCGCTGGTAGTCGGTTGGGCACGCATAGTGCGCCTGAATCTAACGGGGCGACGCGCGTGCTGCGCGTGGGAATCGCGTGGGAATCGCGTGGGAATCGCGTGGGAATCGCGTGGGAATCGCGTGGGAATCGCGTGGGCAGCGGCGGGGACGGCGCGTGTGCTTGGCGGGCTAGGTGCCGACCGGAAGCACGAGCGTGAACGTGGAGCCTTCGCCGGGCCGCGAGAGCACGTCGATGCGACCGCCCAGGAGTTCTGTCAATCGACGCGAGATGTAGAGGCCGAGGCCGGTCCCCTTGTGCCGTCGCGCGGGTCCATCGTCAATCTGCGAGAACGGCTTGAACAGCCGCGCCAGATCGGCGGCCGCGATGCCGATGCCGGTGTCGCGTACGTCGCAGTGTACGGTCGCGCCGCCCTCGGAGTCCGGCGGACCCGAGAGCACACGCACCGTGACCTCGCCCTGCTCCGTGAACTTGATCGCATTGGCGCTGAGATTGAGCAGGATCTGGCGCACCCGGTCCTCGTCAGTGAGCACCGTGGGCAAGCCGGGCGCCACTTCGAATCGTACCGTAATGCCCTTCTCGCGGGCGAGTGGGGTGATGAACGGGTGCAGGGAGTCGATCAGTTCTTCAAGTCGGACCGGCGCGAGGCGGGGGACGACACGATCGGCCTCAAGTGAGGCGAACGTGAGAATCTCTTCGATGAGTCCTCCCAGATGCCGGCCGACCGCGCGCAGATTCATGAGCACATCGCGCTGCTCAGGAACCAGTGGCCCGAGAATCTCGTCTTCGAGCAGCTCACCGTAGCCTTCGAGCGCGGCCATGGGCGTGCGCAGCTCGTGCGAGAGCGTCGCAAGAAAGGCCGTCTTGGCGGCGTCGGCGGCCCGTGCCTCCTCGAGCAGACGCGCCTTCCACAAGCCGAGGGCGGCGAGGTCCGCCACAGTGGAGAGCCGGGCTTCGTCCTCGTGATCAAAGACGGGCGTATCCACGCGACGCGTGACGATGAGTACACCGAGAAATGACGCATGCGCAATCAACGGCACGACAAGGGTCGGCCCCACACCTCGCTGGCCGAGCAGCGATTCAACGAAGGGCGAACTTTCACGCATCGTTTTCACCGCGATCGACGTGCGAGTGGCCACGACGCGCGCGGTTACCGATCCCGCCAACGGAAAGGTGGTGCCGCACAAATCCGAGACCAGTCCGGAACAGGCCACGATCCGACCGCCGTCCGGCGTAATTTCAGCGACCATCGCGCCGCTGGAGCGCCCTTGGTCCATCGCGGCGTCGCACAGCACGCGCAGGACCGTCGGCGAGTCCATTCCGCCCGCCAGACTGTGGGCGATCTGCCGGAACGCGTCGAGCTCGCCCGTTCGATCGGCCAGAATCGCGCGCGGCCGATGACCGTAGCGCGACGGGCTCTCCCATGCGCGCGCACGCGGCGGGTACGGCAGGTCGACCGGATAGCCTGCAGGAGGTACGACATCGATCTCGTGCTCCAGCAACTCACTGGGCAGCACGAGGTCGAACTCGCCTGAGGGTCCGTCGGGTTCGACGCCGGGATTTCGATCGTGTGTCGTCACTCTGGGAGTGTGCGCTGTCCGGAGGCGGAAGGGAATCCCCCGCCCGCACGTCGGCCAGCGCTGTGACGCGGCCGGGAGCGGTGTGACGCGCAGCGCGGCCGCGATTGTCGATAGGGAACCGAAGCTGCGGGTGGGACTTTGTTCGGCATGCCACGTCGACCGCACGCCACCCCGCCCACGCGCGCCACGCTCCCCGGGGAGCGCGCGGAGAAGATCTGTGCTACCTGCGGGCGACCGTTCTCGTGGCGGAAGAAGTGGGCGCGCGATTGGGAAACGGTGAAGTACTGCAGCGATCGATGTCGGGCGGGGTGAAGCTCCCGCACTATGCGTGTGGCCGGTGGCCGGTGGCCGGTGGCCGGTGGCCGGTGGCCGGTGGCCGGTGCGGTCAGGATCGCGGTTTCGGTTTACGGTGAGAGTGAACGGTTGACGGTTACTGCTCACGGCATTTATGGATTTGGTACCCGGGATTGGGGGTCGCGCTTTCAGTTGACGGTGCGGGTTTACGGTTGACGGTGTACGGTTTCGCCCTCACGGCTGCGACGGGCGGTGGGGTGGGGCGACGTACCGTGAACCGTGCACCGTCAACCCAAACCGTGAACTAAAAGCGTGATCCCGACGGTACGCGGACCGGGCATAATGGGGGAGTTGCGGTTCCAGTCGACCAACAGCCCGGTCAACCGTCAACCGTCAACCCAAGCCGTGAACTAAAAGCGCGAACCCGACGGTACGCGCGATGGGCATAATGGGGGAGTTGTGGTTCGGGTTTACGGTGAGAGTGAACGGTTGACGGTTACTGCTCACGGCATTTATGGATTTGGTACCCGGGATTGGAGGTCGCGCTTTCAGTTGACGGTGAGGGTTTACGGTGGACGGTGTACGGTTTCGCCCTCACGGCTGCGACGGGCGGTGGGGTGGGGCGACGTACCGTGAACCGTAAACTGTCAGCTCGCACCGTGAACTAAAAGTGTGATCCCGACGGTACGCGGACCGGGCATAATGGGGGAGTTGCCGTTCCAGTCGACCAACAGACCGGTCAACCGTCAACCGTGAACCGTCAACCCAAACCGTGAACTAAAAGCGCGATCCCGACGGTACGCGGGACGGGCGTAATGGGGGAGTTGTGGTTCGGGTTGACGGGGAGGGTGAACGGTTGACGGTTACTGCTCACGGCATTTATGGATTTGGTACCCGGGATTGGAGGTCGCGCTTTCAGTTGACGGTGAGGGTTTACGGTGGACGGTGTACGGTTTCGCCCTCACGGCTGCGAC
>JBBRDP010000130.1:0-9659 GCA_038203795.1 Gemmatimonadales bacterium | reverse complement strand
GCATGCGCTTCGTAAGCGTGGTGCGCAACGCGCATGGGCTGATGTGCAGGCATTCTATCAGGCCTGCACGGAGGGCGTCGACGCACCGAAGGAGATTGTACTCACCGCCCATCGACCGACCAAGTGGGATAATGAAGCGCTCATTACATCGGTGCTGGAGCAGACGCTGAAGGCGTTTGGTGAACCACACGAACAGCAGTTGTATGGCGGTACCATGTGGCCGAGCGGGGAGTTTACGAAGGGCGGGTGGTACAAATGGAAGCGTACGGTCGAGCAACTGATCGCGGACCTCGCGTACCTCGATGCCGGCGCGCCGTGGCCGAAAGCCGCAATCGGTCCTGTTGAGCTGCGTTTCACGCAACAGTTTCGCTGGCATTCGCGATTGACGGAGGCCGCGCGTAGTGCGTCGCATCCGAACGTTGAGACGGTGGGCGGCACGTTCACCTTGTGGCTCGGTCGAAGATAGTTTGTGCAGCCGACGCTCTCCTTTCCGTTTACCTACGACGACCCCGGGTTCGTCCAAATTCTGGACGCGATTCAGCCGACCTTACCGTTCGCATGCACGCAAACCACTTTCGTGCGATTGTGCCGGGCAAGAAGACGGGCATTGGGAATGTACGGACGTTACCTTGGCGCGTGCCGTTGACCGGCCGAAACCGCTAGTTCAGAGCGACTCATCCGCGATCACGTTGCGTGTAATGATGCTCCGTTTTAGACCCAAGGTTTCTCGAGTAACGCGGTATTGTGCGCAATCAAGACAGATCCCATGAAACCCGACAAGTATGCGCCACGCACCGACGGAAGTTCGTGCTGACGCAAACGCAGGAGCCCGGAATCACTGGGCTGGGAGGTCTGGCAGCAGGCGGTCGTATTCTTTTTTCACCACGGCATAGCACTCGCAGGTTCGTTTTTCCAGACCGGCGCGGTCGAGCACGGTGATGTGGCCCCGCTGATAGTGGATGAGACCCGCCTTCTGCAACTTCAACGCGCCTTCCGTGACCCCTTCACGCCGCACACCCAGCATGTTGGCAATGAGCTCTTGCGTCATCACCAGTTCGCTGCCCTGCAAGCGGTCGAGACTCAAGAGTAGCCAACGGCACAATTGCTGGTCCAGCAAGTGGTGACGGTTGCACACCGCCGTCTGGGCCAGCTGCGTGATGAGCGCTTGCGTGTAGCGCAGCAGCAGGTGCAGAACCGGGCCGGCTTGCTCAAACTCCTGCTTGAGGGCGCGCGCCGGCAGTCGCCACCCCTCTCCAGCGCTCTGTACCACGGCGCGACTGGTGGTGGATTCGCCGCCCATGAACAGGGAAATGCCAACCACACCTTCGTTACCGACCACGGCAATCTCCGCCGAAGCTCCATCTTCCAGCACGTACAGTAGCGAAATGATCGCTGTGGTGGGAAAGTAGACATGGCCGAGCGTGCGGCCCGACTCGTACATCACCTCGCCCAGCGGAAGTTTCACCCACTGCAACATCGGTTGCCAACGGCACCATTCGGCGTCTGGGAGCGCAGCGAGCAGGTGGTTCAGCTTCGGGTCTGGCGTTATCGGCATGGTTCCTCGGGGAACTGGTACTTGGCATGCAGAGATACGCCGTCGGAATGGCGGGCGGGCTCCGAACAGCAGACGTCACTTGCCCATCTGTATGTAAGGTAGCGCACAGACGGCCACCAAGCCACACGCGAGGCTACCTGTTCGGTTGCACAATCCGTTTGGCGCGTTCTGTTGAGCGCGAGCGAGAGGGATGATCCGATCACCGTCACCCTCACATAGAGCACGCGAATGAAGAAATCGGGTTGGAGTTGACCCGCTTTCGGGGAATAAGGGGTGCATGTGATCCTTGATGTCAATCGAGCATTGACTATGCGCGCGGCTGGCGAGCCGTTCTGTTCCGGAGGGCACCAAGTACAGAAAAAGTGCGTCGCGACGTCGCGGAAGTTCACTGACCGACCTTGCGTCTGTCGTCGCGGCGCTTGTGGGGTGCGGTAGCGAACAGACAGCGAGCATATCGGCGCATAACATTCCGTGACACCATAGAGTCTGATCGATTCCGACGCCTGCCGCCTCAAGGCGAGACCGACGACCAAGGTCTACCCTGTCACGGGTCAACACACTTAAAGGAGAGCACCATGACCAACGATCACACGCTAAAAGCAGAAGTGCTGGCCGAGCTGGCCTGGGAACCGAGCGTGACGGCCGACCATATCGGTATCACGGCTGCAGGCGGTGTGGTAACTCTGACCGGCCATGTCGACAGCTACTGGCAGAAGAGTGCCGCCGAACGTGCAGCGGGTCGAGTGAAGGGTGTGCGCGCCATTGCCGAGGAGATCGAGGTTCGTCTCCCTGTCCGTGTTCACCATGCCGACGACGAGATCGCGGCTGCGGCACTACATCGACTGGCCTGGGACGATTCCATCCCCAATGATGCCGTGAAGGTCAGGGTTGAGAACGGTTTCGTCATGCTGACTGGTGAAGTAGCGTGGCACTACCAACACGACGACGTTGCGCGGTCGCTTAGCACCCTCTCGGGCGTGACGGGTGTCGCCGACCAGATCACGGTCAAGCATCGCCCGGACACGTCGAAGATCAAGGACGACATCAGCCATGCGCTGCATCGCTCGTGGTACGCCTACGATCATGTCGACGTGGCGGCGAAAGACGGCGAGGTTCATCTCACCGGCAAGGTCGAGTCTTGGCAAGACCGCAATATGGCCGACATGACAGCATGGCGCGCCTCCGGAACCACTTCGGTGGTCAACGACATCCGCGTTAGCTGACACAAACGTTCGCGCCGTTCGCCACTCGTCGTGGGCGAACGGCATGCGCGACAGCCACTCACCATTCACTCAAGACATCACGGAGCGGATCATGCGAACAGTTGCAACTTCACTTATGCTCACGTCCGTCGCGTTGGCTACTGTGACGGCCCAAGCGCAGTCCGGCGCAACACCTTTGCGATTGGCACTTGAAATCACGGCTGATGCCGCATTCCCCACGAGCACGCTCGGTGACGCCGAGCTCTCAAACGGGTTTGGTTTTGGTGCCGTATTGCAAGTCCGTCTCCAGACGCACCTGCAGGCGTATGCAGGCTGGGAATACCAGAACTTCCAGTCCGACGAGCTGGACTCGGCGCAGGACATTGACGTTGAACAGACGGGCTACACCTTCGGCCTGCGCTATGCACATCCATTCAGGGGTGAGGCAATCACCGATCATACTGGTCGCGCCATGCCCGGGTACTGGGTGCGCGCGGGTGCTCTCGTCAAGCATATCGAGCTTGAGAACGAGGCTGGAGATATCATCAGCGATACCAAACACGGCCTTGGCTGGGAAGCTGGGGCAGGCGTCATTTTTCCGATCAGTGATCGACTGGCGCTGACACCTGGCGCTCGTTTTCAGTCATTGTCTCGCGATCTGACGCTCGGATCCACAACGCGTCCGGTATCACTGCGCTTCGTGACGGCCACGGTCGGACTCGCGATCAGATTCTGAACATGAAGATCGTTTTTGCAGTACTGCTGTTGCTGCACGGACTCATCCATCTCATGGGTGCGGCGAAGGCGTTCGGTATCGCGGACATACCGCAACTCACGCAGCAGATCAGCCGACCGATGGGAATCGTCTGGGTTGGCGCCGCGCTGTTGTTCGTCGCCGCGGGCGTAGCGTTCTTTACCTGGCCCGAGCGTTGGTGGATGATCGGTGCAGCGGCAATTATCGTGTCGCAGTTCGCCATTGTATCATCGTGGACAGACGCGCGCTTCGGAACGATTGCCAATGTGGTGGCGCTGGTCGGGGTCATTGTCGCGTTCGCCTCGGCCGGCCCGTGGAGCCTGCGCGCCCAGTTCCAGCGAGATGTGAACGACGGCGTGCGTCGCACGGCCTCAACGCCGCTGCTGCTCGACGCAGATATTGCGACGTTACCGGCCGCTGTGCAGCGGTACATCCGTTTGAGCGGTGCTGTGGGGCAGCCGCGCGTGCAGAACTTCCGCGCGCGCTTTCATGGCCGGATCCGAAGCGGCCCTACGTCGCGGTGGATCGTGTTCACCGGTAGTCAGTACAACTTTTACGATGCGCCGTCGCGATTGTTCTACATGGACGGAACGATGTTTGCTATTCCGGTGAAGGTCTTCCATCGTTTCATCGGTCCGTCAGCAACGATGCGCGTGAAGCTTGCGGCGCTATTTCCCTTGGTCAACGCGAGCGGGCCGATGATGGACAAAGCGGAAACGGTCACGCTCTTCAACGACTTGTGTGTATTTGCGCCGGGCGCGCTGGTTTCGGCGAACATTACGTGGCAAGAGATCGATGCCAACACGGTCAAGGCCACGTTTACGAATCTCACCCACACGGTGAGCGCGGTGCTGTCGTTCAATGCGTCGGGCGAACTGATCGACTTCGTCGCCGATGGTCGTGGTGCGATGAGCGCCGACGGGAAGTCGTTTGTCGAGATGCGCTGGTCAACGCCGCTGCGAGACTATCGCGCCTTCGGTGTCCATCGCATGGCGTCGCACGGAGACGGCGTGTGGCACGCGCCGGCCGGCGACTACACGTATCTCGAGTTTGACATCGATGACGTTGAGTTCAATGTCACTGCCAGTTCTCGCGACGCCAAGCCCAGGCAATAGCGCTTCCGAGTTGGCGTGTTTGGCGCCGCTGCCAACACGATCACGTTTCGTTCCTTTGAGGTACAACACCGCATGCCAACGCGTCGACAGTTTCTCTGGTACACGGCTGGCATCAGCGCGGGATCAATCGGACTGGTCGCGGCCGATGCGCGACTCACCAGGCATCGCTACGAAGAGGCCACGCGTGAACTGTGGCGCGAGCCCCTGACGCGCGCTACCGGGTTCACAGCGGTTCAGCACGCTCTGATCCGTGCAGCAACGCTCGCACCATCGAGTCACAATACGCAGTGCTGGAAGTTTGCACTGGCGCCCGATGCGATCACGATCCTTCCCGACTTGACTCGGCGGTGCCCGGCGGTCGATCCCGACGATCATCACCTGTACGTGTCGCTGGGCTGCGCGGCCGAGAACATCGCGCAGGCGGCAAGCGCCAACGGATTGCGTGCAATCGGCGAACCGGCCGCATCGGACGTCGGCTATCGCCTGCAGCTTTCGACCGACACCGCAGTCGCGTCGCCGCTGTATGCCGCCATCACATCGCGCCAATCAGCGCGCAATGTGTACGACGGTCGAGCACTGACACAATCTGAGCTCGTGGCGATGGAGCGCGCCGGCTCCAGCGACCGCGTCTTTCTCATGCTGCTCACGGAGCGTTCGGCCATTGATAACGTGCTGCAATCCGTGGTGTCCGCGAACACGTCCCAGATGCAGGACGCGGCCTTCGTTACCGAGCTACGGCAATGGATCAGGTTCAGCCGCCGCGAAGCGCTGCATCAGCGCGACGGGCTGTTCTCGGGTATAAGCGGTAACCCGTCCGTTCCGCGCTGGCTTGGTGAAGCGATGTTCGGGATGCTCTTCACCGAGCAGGGCGAAACACAGAAGTATGTCGAGCAGATCAGGAGCTCGGCGGGTATCGCCATCTTCGTTGGCGCCGAGAGTGATCCGGCGCACTGGATGGAGGTGGGGCGCTGTTTCGAGCGATTCGCGCTCCAGTGCACCGTGCTCGGCATCAGCACCGCGATGATCAATCAGCCGGTGGAAGTTTCGGCGACGCGATCGCAGTTTGCCGCGCACCTGGGCCTCAGCGGGCAACGTCCTGATCTCGTCGTACGATTCGGTCGCGGAGCTGCGATGCCTCGCTCGCTGCGACGAGCGGTGAGCGAGGTGATCGTGTGACGGAGATATCGCTGTGATCTGGCTCTACGCCGTCCAGTTCGCCGCGCCGTTGATCCTGATCGGCTGGCTGGCGTTGCTGCCTGCGCGCAGTGGTCTGGGGTTCCTGGTGCAGATCATAGGCAGTGTTGCAGCGATGGCCGTCATGGCGCTGCGAGGCATCTGGCTGCTACCTCCCTGGTGGACGCCATTCGTGTTTGCCATCGCGCTCGCGGTGGCGGCGTGGATAGGATGGCAACGCGTACAGCCGTCGTTATCTGTCGTGCCGGTCACGTGGGGGGCGTGGGTGGTGGCTGTGCTCTTCATGGCACTCGGCGCGACGTCGACGTTTGGCACAGTCACCGCAATACGCAGCCGAACAGTCCCAACATTCGGGCTCGTGAACTTGGCCTTCCCGCTTGAGCCTGGCCGATATCTCGTCGTCAATGGCGGCAGCAACAGCAGCACCAACGCCCACCTCGAAACGCTTAACGCCAACGTGCCTCGTTATCACTCGTGGCGTGGGCAATCCTACGGCGTTGACCTCGTGGCACTGAACGGCTTTGGGCTGCGTACCCGTGGTGTGCAGCCGGCCGACCCGCGCGCATACGTCATTTATGGGGCGCGCATACTGGGCTGTGCGGGATTGGCTCGGTTCGGTTGGCAACTCGGGCAACACTGGCGAACCACACCTGCATGTGCACGCGCAAGGCCGAGGTCCGACCGAGGCACCGTTGAGTGGTGATCCGCGGCCGATCATGTTCAACTATCGCTTTCCAGTGCGCGGCAACCGGATCAACGCGCCATGAGTGTCGCAACGCACCGCGCCCTGTTTGCTGCTGTGGTTGTGATCCTGGTGAGCGCAATACTGCTCGTCAAGTTGGAATTTGATCGCAACATGAAACGCGTACGCGCTCGCGGCGGAAGGCAGCGTGCTGATGACCACTCGCTGCGGTCCCATCGAGTATCAGGAGGTCGGCACGGGCGTGTCGCTGCTCGTTGTACACGGCAGCGGTGGCGGGCACGACCAAGGCATGGCGTGGGCAGGTGGCTTGGCGTCGAACGCCCGCCAGTATCCCCCCGTGGCGGAGGCCAGCGCGCTGACGCCCGACGTGGATGCGCACAGCCTCGCGCACGTGATGCTGCGGGCCTTGATTCCCTTGGGGCTGCGTGCGGTTCAAGACGCCCTGCAACAGGAAGTCACGGCGCTGGCAGGCCCCCGCTATGCGCACCGCAACGCGCACCGCGACGCGACCCCCGACGTCGCGCGGTGGGGATCCCAAGCGGGCTCGATCTTTCTGGCCGACCAGAAGGTGCCGCTCCACGTCCCGCGCGTCCCGCGCGTCCGCGACAGGGCGGCGGGGAACGAGCGGCCGCTCACGACGTACGTCCAGCTGCAGACGCCCCGCACTCAGGATGTCGGCCTCTTTCGGCGCGTGCTGGCCGGGATTTCCTCGCGCGAATGCGAGGCGGCCGCGGCAGCCGTGCCCGAAGCGTTTGGGCTCACGAAATAGTGATCATGGCACTGGGCGTGACGCCCACGGGCGAGAAACGCGTGTTGGGACTGGTCCAGACCACCACGGAAAACAAGCAGACCGGCGCGGCGTTTCTCCGCGACCTCATCGAGCGTGGCTTTCAGGCGCCCAAGGGGCTGCTGGTGGTCTTGGACGGCCAAGAAAGCCCTCCTGCACATCGTGCACGAGCTGGCCGTGGTCAAACAATCCGCCGCTCGCAGCTTGGAGGAAGGCATGGAAGAAACGCTGACCCTGCAGCAGCTCGGCTGGCGGAACAGCGCACAGAAGCAGCGCTGGTGTGCGGCACCACTGTTAGAGATCGAACAGGACTTCCGACGAGTGCGCGGTCATGCGCACATGCCCTTGCTGCAAGCCGCGCTCGTGAGCAAACTGATCACGTCCACCGCGGCATAAGCCGTATCAATCCGGCACCACCCGAGTTTCAACGAGAGTCGGGACACACCCCAATCGAATTCCCTCTGCCCCGCAGCATGCATGAATCGCCGTTGCGCTCGGTGCGAAGTTCGTCGATTTTTACGATGAGGCTCAAGTCCGGGTCGGGTACGAGGATAACGTGCGTGGGGCCGCTTCTGAGATGCTCTTGCCAGCCACCCGGTATCGCTAACGTGGCGAGCGCCACCGAATGAAACGCATCCTCGTAACCGGCGCCACAGGCCTGGTCGGCTCGGCCGTCATCTCGGTACTGCGGTCCTTTGACGGCATCAGCATTCGCGCTGCGGTTCGCGACATCGCAACGGATGCCGCGCAATGGAATGGCGACTCAAGCGTGGAGCCGGTGCCCTTTGACTTTCTCGACGACACCAGCCAGGACGCTGCGTTGGCCCAATGCGACAGTCTTTTTCTGTTGCGTCCACCGCAACTCACCGGCAATTTCGGGAATGTAATCGCACGCGCAAAACACCACGGCGTCTCGCACATCGTGTTCCTGTCGGTGCAGGGGGCGGAGCGTAATCGGTTCATACCACACCACAAGATCGAACGGCGACTGGTGTCCAGCGGCGTGCCGTACACGATGCTGCGGCCGGCCTACTTTATGCAGAACTTCACGTCTACGCTTCACGATGAACTGTTAAGGAGGCACCGCATCTTCCTGCCGGCAGGGAACGCGCGGTTCACGCTCGTGGATGTGGGTGACATTGCCCGTGTGGCCGCCCTCGTGCTATCGCAACCCGGTTCGCAGCACCACGGCAAGGCCTACACGTTGACGTCTCAAACGCCGTTGACCTTTACCCAGATGGCTGCGCAGTTGACATCAGGCCTGGGCACTCCTATCCGCTATGTCTCGCCCAATCCATGGCGCTTTTATCGTTCGCTACGGCGCGACGGTCGTGAGCCCGGCCTGATTCTCGTGATGCTGCTGCTACACATGCTGCCGCGGTTCACCGGCACACCATCCGTGACGCAGACGGTGGCAGAGTTGACGGGTCGGCCACCAACTGAGTTCGCACAGTTCGTGGCGGCCCATCGTGAAGAACTGCGCCATGCTTCAGGGTAGTTGTCACCGCATCGCACATGTGGCTTGAGGCTGTAAATCGCTCTGCTGCAGCGGTTGAGAGAATCTCTGTACGGCGCAGAGCACATGTTACCCGATAGTGGTACGTCAACTGCGGCGCTTTGACGAGTGTTTTGCATGAGCCAGACGTGAAAGGTTTCGGAAGGCACGTCGCGCGCTCTGATGGATCAGATCCTTGGGTGTCGATTTCAGGTGACAGCGCCAACGAGCTCGGCACCTCGCTGGTACGCGTCATCAATGCCACACCAAACGTCGGAGAAGTACATGTGCGGACAGACGACGTGGTGGTTGCGTCGTCGGTTCCATACCAATCCGTGTTGGAGTATGCCCGCATACCGGACACCTCAACCGCGTTCGAAGTCTCAGCCGCACCGGGTAACGTGTGGCGCCGCTTCGGAGTAAAGACGCAATTGCTCACTGATGGCCATCGCTACACGCTCACCGTACTGATCGGCGATGATTCGCTCGATTTCGAAACCCGTGTCGTGCCAGGCGAGGTGTCAGGTCAGCGAGTCAAACGCGATCGTTCGGGTGCTCCGTGTAAACGACGGACTGGAAAATATTTCGGTAACACTTGGATGGAGTCAGGCCGGCAGATTCTCTGAGTTGGAGAGCGGCGGGCAAGATACCGACGGCGCTGTACAGTTTTTCTGGATCGAAGACCAGTTAATCACTTGAATAGGTGAGCTAAGGCCATCAGCAGCACTCGCCGCTATCTCAGCTCCATGAGGGTGCGCGCCACGATCCGTTCGATCACCTCAACCTCAGCCGGTTTCGTGAGATGGTAGTCGAAGCCGGAATCAACTGAACGTCGGCGATGATCGTCGCTTCCC
>JBBRDP010000129.1:0-9729 GCA_038203795.1 Gemmatimonadales bacterium | reverse complement strand
CCGCGCGCGCGTGGGGGGATCGCGTATGAGCGTGGTTCGTGTAACCGGGGAGCGCGTGAGCGGGGAGCGCGTGAGCGGGGAGCGCGTGAGCGGCGCGACCGTTGACCGTCTTGAGATCGCCCGCGCCGCCTACCGCGATGTGCCGCTGTACGATCCCAAACGTGCGCCGATCGAAATCGATCTCACTGATAACACCAACTTGTGGGGCATTCCGCCAACAGCGGAACGCGTGCTGCGCGATTCCGTGTCGTCGGTCATCACGCGCTATCCGTCGCTGTATGCAGGCGATCTCAAAAGTGCGCTGGCGGAGTACGCCGGCGTCTCGCCCGAGATGGTTGTGACCGGCTGCGGCTCCGACGACGTGCTCGATTCGGCGATGCGGGCCTTCGCCAATCCCGGTGAGCGCGTAGTGTCGTCGCTGCCCTCGTTTGCGATGGTGCCGATCTTCGCGCGCATGAACGACCTCGAGTGGACAGGCGTGACGGAACGCGCCGATCATTCGCTCGATGTGGAACAGCTGCTCGCCGAGCCGTCCAAGGTGCTGTACGTGTGCACACCCAACAATCCCACCGGCTGTGTCACACCGCTGTCGGTGCTGCGCACGCTGGCTGAACGGTGCATGGGCGCGCTCGTGATTGACGAAGCGTACATCGAGTTTGGCGGCGAGTCGGCGGTATCGCTGGTACAGGAGTTCCCGCGCGTGTTGGTGGTGCGCACGCTGTCCAAGGCCTTTGGCCTCGCCGGACTGCGCGTGGGCTACGCGATCGGACATCCCTCGCTGGTGCTCGAGGTGGAAAAATCGCGCGGTCCGTACAAAGTGAATGCCCTCGCTGAACACATGTCGGTCGCCGCGCTGCGTGATGATATGGATTGGGTGCGCGAGCATGTCGCCCTGGCGATCACATTGCGCGAACGATTGGCCAGCGAGTTGCGCACGCGAGGCTACTCGCCGCTGCCGTCAGGCGGCAACTTTGTGTGCGCGGCCGTACCCGAGTGCGTGGCCGTGGGCCAGGCCATGCGCGCGCGCGGAGTGGCTGTGCGTCCGTTTCCGGGGCTGCCGCACATCGGCGACGCGCTGCGCTTTTCCGTTGGCCCGTGGCCGCTGCTGGAGCGCTGTCTCTCCGCGTTCGATGCGGCGCGTGCTGAAGTGGGTGCCACGTGAGTGCCCTGCTGTCGCCCACGTTGCGCGTCACCGTGTTCGACTACGAAGCGGGCAATCTGCATTCGCTCGTCAAGTCACTCGAGACCGAGTTCACGACGGTACGCGTGGAAACCGATCCGGCCGCTGCGGTGCGCGATACCGACGCGCTTGTGCTGCCCGGTGTCGGCGCATTCACGCCAGCCGCAGTCAAGCTCGCACCGGGCCGCGGGGCGATGCGGGCGGCGCTGCTCGATGGGTTGCCCTGTCTGGGCATCTGCCTTGGCATGCAGTTGCTCTTTGACGGCAGCGACGAAGGACCGGGCGTGGGATTGGGTGTGCTCACGGGTCACGTCACGCGCCTCAGCGCCCATCGGGTGCCACAGATTGGCTGGAACACGCTCGATGAAACGGCGCCGCGTGATCCGCTGCTCGAGGCGTCGAATCTGCGCACCGCGTACTATGCCAACAGTTTCGTCTGCCGACCAACGGGTTCATCAGCCGAGCATGTGATTGCGTACACGACGCACGAGCAGGATACGTTTCCGGCCGCCGTGCGTGTGGGCGCGGTGGTTGGCACACAGTTTCATCCTGAAAAATCGAGCGCCGCCGGTGTGCGCTTCGTGCGTGCGTTCCTTCTGGAAGCCGCTTCTCGTCTGACTACGGAAACGTCAACATGATTGTGATTCCAGCGGTGGACCTGCGCGACGGGCAGTGCGTGCAGCTCGTGGGCGGTGAGTACGAGAAGGAGTCCATCCGACTCGACGATCCCCCCGAGGTCGCGCGCAACTGGGTGCGTGAAGGTTTCAAGCGGCTGCATGTGGTCGATCTCGATGCGGCGACCGGCCGCGGACGCAACGATGCGATCATTCACGACATCATCGCCGAATGTGGCGTGCCGGTACAGGTGGGCGGTGGTGTGCGCGACGACGAGCGGATCGCCGAGTTACTTGAAGAAGGCGCCTCATGGGTGGTGGTGGGCACGCGCGCCGTGGAAGATGAAGCGTGGTTGGAGGAGATGGCCAACGAGTTTCCGGGACAGCTCATTGTGGCGGCCGACGTTCGTGAGCGTAAAGTGGTCACGCGCGGATGGACCAAAACCTTGCCGCTTGATGTGATCTCGTTTGTTGAAGAGTTGGGCGCGTTGCCCCTGGCGGGCGTGCTGGTGACCGCCGTGCATCTCGAAGGGCAAATGCAAGGCACTGATCTGGCGCTCATGGAAGATGTCGTGGACGCCTGTGCCTGGCCCGTGTTTGCCAGTGGTGGCGTGACTACGCTAGACGATCTGCGCGCGCTCGAACATCGCGGCGTCTACGGTGCCGTGCTGGGAATGGCTCTTTACACAGGCGCGATTGATCCGCGCCGTCTCATCGAGGAGTTTGGTGCATGACCACCGTGATTCGTGAAAGCCGCGAGACACAGATTCGACTCACACTGACCGCGGGTAGCGGCGCGGCGCAGGTGAACACCGGCGAACCGTTCCTCGACCACATGCTCGTCGCGCTCGCGCGGTACAGCGGCATCGATGTCACACTCGAGGCGACCGGGGATCTCAAGCATCATCTCATTGAAGATGTGGCCATCGCGTTGGGGCAAGGTATTGCGGCCTTCGCACCGGCCACCTGCGCGCGCTACGGCGAACGCACGGTACCCATGGACGATGCACTCGTGCACGTCGCGCTCGATCTCGGCGGGCGTCCGTTTTACGAGGGGCCGCTGCCAAGCGGTATGTACGATCACTTCCTGCGCTCCTTCGCCGACAATGCCAAGGCGACGCTGCACGTGCGTGTGTTGCGCGGACATGATCGCCATCACGTGGTCGAAGCCGCATTCAAGGCGCTCGGCTTCGCGCTGCGCGAAGCGCTGGTGGAATCGGGCGCCGTGTTCAGCACCAAGGGCAGCGTGCGTCTCGAGATCACGGAGTGATGTCGTGCTGACGCGACGCGTGATCGTCTGCCTCGACGTGCGCGGTGCGCGCGTGGTGAAGGGCGTGCAGTTTGTCGGATTGCGCGACGTGGGTGATCCCGTGGAACTGGCCACACGCTACGAAGTCGAAGGCGCTGACGAAATCACCTTTCTCGACATCTCGGCGAGCGCTGAAGAACGCAGCACGCTGCTCGATGTAGCGCGTCGTACAGCGGAGCGGTTGTTCATTCCGCTCACCATTGGCGGTGGCATTCGTTCGGCCGATGACATGGCGCGTGCGCTGCGCGCTGGTGCGGACAAGGTGTCGGTGAACTCAGCAGCGGTGACTCGGCCGGAAGTGCTGACGGAAGCCGCTGATCGGTTTGGTGCGCAGTGTGTGGTGGCCAGTATCGATGCCAAGCGCGACGAGGCCGGCGTGTATCGCGTGTGGGTAAAGGGTGGTCGTGAAGCCACGCCTCTCGAGGCCGTGGCCTGGGCCCAGGAATGTGTATCGCGCGGGGCGGGTGAGATTCTGCTCACCAGCATCGATCGCGACGGCGCGCGTACGGGCTATGATCTTGAGATCACGCGGGCGGTGGCCGATGCAGTGAGTGTACCGGTGATTGCCAGTGGTGGGGCCGGTCGTGCGCAGCATCTGGTGGAGGCGGTGAATGATGGACATGCCGATGCGGTGCTTGTGGCTGGCATTCTGCATGACGGCGTGACCACGGTGCATGCACTCAAGGATGTGATGCGCAGGTCAGGGATTTCTGTACGGGATGTGGAACTCGCGGGGCTCCTGGCGTGAGCGTTTCGCAGGGTACCCTGCTGCACGCCGTCACCGAGCTGTCGCAGGCCGCCGGCGCCACGGCCATGCAATGGTTTGGTCGCCATATCGCAGTCGACACCAAGCTCGACGGCTCACCGGTCACGATTGCAGATCGGTCGGCCGAAGAGTTTGCGCGCGCGTGGATCAGCGAGCGATTTCCACAGGACGGCGTGATTGGCGAAGAGTTTCCGCCACTGCGTCCGGAAGCGGCACGACAGTGGATTATTGATCCGATTGACGGCACCAAAGCATTCGTGCGCGGAGTGCCGTTGTGGGGCACATTGGTAGCGGTTTGTGAAGGCGAGCGTGTGCTCGCGGGAGCGGCGTGTTTCCCGGCCGTGAACGAAGTGGTGAGCGCGGCACCGGGCGAAGGGTGTTGGTGGAACGGTGCGCGTGCGTCTGTGTCTGCGGTGAGTGTGCTCGATCAGGCCACCGTGCTGGTCACCGACGATCGCTTTCCGGAGCATGGGGAACGTGGCGCGCGGTGGCAGGCGCTTGCGGCGGCGGCTGGTGTAGCGCGTACCTGGGGCGACTGCTACGGGTATCTGCTCGTGGCCACCGGTCGCGCCGAGGCCATGGTCGATGACATCGTGAACCCGTGGGATGCAGCGGCGCTCAAGCCGATCATTGAAGAGGCGGGTGGTGTGTTTACGGATTGGACGGGCGCACACACGGCGTTCGGCGGTGATTTGATTGCTACGAATGCGGCACTGTCGGAAACGATTCGCGCGCGATTGCTGGATGCGCGATAGCACCGTGGCGCTGCGACAACGTGTGCACAGTTCTGGAGCGACCATGACACAGTGGACAATCCGCGCACCGCGTGCGCCGATGGAGATACAATGACAGACACTGTAAACACCGCCGTAGGCGGACTCGCCGTGCGAACACTGGCCGATGTGGCTCGCCTGAACTTCACCAAAGGCAACGGCCTGCTCACGGTGGTCACGCAGGACGCGCTCACCGGCGCTGTACTCATGGTCGCGCACGCCGATCGCGAGGCGGTGGAGCGCACGGTGTCATCGGGTGAAATGCACTACACGTCGCGCACGCGCGGTTCGTGGCACAAGGGTGAAACGAGTGGCAACACGCAGGCACTCGTGTCGCTCACCGCCGACTGCGACGGCGACGCGCTGCTCGCGCGTGTGCATCCGGCGGGGCCGGCGTGTCACGAGGGTACGACCAGTTGCTTCCGCGACGTCGCGTTGGCGGCTGACGCGCTGGGTGTGCTTGATGCGACGCTCAGCGAGCGTGCGTCCACGCTTGGCACTGCGGTCGATAGCACAGCCGAGCCCAGCTGGACACATCGTCTGCTTGCGGATCGTAACCTGCGGCACAAGAAACTCGGCGAAGAAGCGGTGGAGCTCACCATGGCGTGCATGGAGAGTGATCAGGAGCGTGCGGCGGAGGAGGGCGCGGACCTGATGTATCACACATTGGTGGCACTACGTGCGGTGGGGGTGTCGCTGAGCGATGTGCGGCGGGTGCTGGCGCAGCGGGCGGGGTGAATACGGTCTGTACTCACTGCGCGTTGCTTATGATTTGTTTTGCCAACGATTGTTGTCGCGCAGTGACGCATTCATGGACAACAGCTGTATCATCTCAAGCAACGAGATGGCGGTCACGCCTCGGCCCATCGGCCCTTGCCCCGCTCCACCATGCACCGCGAATGCGTGGGTCGGCTGCAGGTCCTCGCAGGCCACACGCAGCCCCGAAGAAACGGTGGGTGCTGACGAGCGCTTGATCTCGATCACCATTTCCACGCGGCCGCCATGCTCGAATACGAGATCGGCCTCGGCGCCTGTGGCGGTGCGAAAGTACATCGCTTGCCGCTGCGGGCCCGCCGCCGCGATGAGCTGTTCGATGACAAAGCCCTCCCAGCTTGCGCCAACGACGGGGTGCCCGAGCAGCTCGTCAAGGGTGACGATTCCGAGCAAGGCGTGCACGATCCCGCTGTCGCGCAGATAGATCTTCGGAGTGCGCACAAGCCGCTTCGACAGATTGCCGCTCCAGGGTGGCAGCAGCCGCACGAGCAGCAGGTCGGCGAGCGAATCGATGTACGACGTGATCGTGGGCGCACTCACTTCAAGGTTGCCGGCCAGGCGGGCCTTGTTGAGCGGAGTGCCCTGCGCGTGTGCCAACATGCGCCACAAGCGCTTGATGGCCGTGGGTGACGTTCGAGGGGCGAACATTGGGATGTCGCGCTCCAGGTAGCTCCGCACGAAATCCTCGCGCCACGCAAAGCTATGTTCGTCGTCTGGTGCGAGCAGGCTGTCCGGGAACCCACCGCGCAGCCAGAGTTGGTCAACCGATGCTCCGGGATGCTCTGGCCGTACGTACTCGCTGGCAAGGACCTGCGCGAGTTCAAGGTAGCTGACTCGGCCCGCGAGTGATTCGCCCGCCTGCCGCTGGAGCTCGAGCGAGGCCGACCCAAGCAGCAGAAACTGACCTGTGAAGTCGCCGGTCGCGCGCCGGGCGTCGATGATGCCGCGAAGCGTGGGAAAGAGACCGGGAAGGCGATGCACCTCGTCGAGGACCGTTAGTCGGCCCGATTGACCGCGGAGATAGGCGTCGGCGTCATCGAGGCGACGCCGGTCGCTCTCGCGCTCCAGATCGAGGTAGACCGCGTCACCGCCCCACTCAGCGACAATGGCCTGCGCCAGCGTGGTCTTGCCGACCTGCCGTGGTCCGAACAGGACCACTCCCGGCATGGCACGGAGGCGCTGGAGCACCAGATTGTGCAGTGCGCGCGATATCATCTGTGCAAATCCAAAGTCAGACTTTCGATTTGCAAGGTTTCTTGGGGTTTGCAGCCCACGGAATGATCCATTGCCAGGCTGACGGGTCACTGCTGCGCGAGCCATCCCGGGCTTGAATCAGACCTGCTGGGGCCGGCAGCTATCAGAATGCCGTATCGCTTCCAGCGGTCACGTGGCCGCATTCTCATCGTGGCTGAAGCGCTCGCATGCGTCGTGGACTTTGTTTCGTGCTTCCGCTGTTGATGATGTGTGCCTCAGTTCTTCCGGGACAGGGAAGTCCGGATAGCGAAGGGCTCCTGTTTGCTGCCTTCAGCGCGGCGGGCCAGCGGTAGAAGCACTGGTTGGCACAAGGCTGGGGCAAGGATTTGGAATCACGGTCGCGCGTCGCGCATTCGCCGGCGTGGGCCACGCGCGTCGTTGGGCAGAACGCTCTCCCATCGATCAGTATTCCGGCGCCAACGCTACGCTTGCAGCGGGCGTGACGCTGCGAACTCCAGCGCGCTCACGCGTAGGCCTGACGCCAAATCCCGGAGTGATGCAGAGTATCGGAGGCTCCCGCGAGTTTCGGCCGTGGACCGTGACCTTCGGTGTGAGGCTGGCTGTCGGGCCGAGGTAGTTTGCGAGCGGCGCATGCTCAGCTCTTCGTCGTTTTCTTGCGGTTGCGGTTTTCGCGCTTTCGCGTTTTTCGCGTCCTTCCCCTACTCGGTTGGAGTTGCTGTTGCGTTCCCCGAATTCGCTCTCTTCACCATCTGCGTATCACTGCGCGCTAACGCGTATGGGCTATTGGTCATCGAGCACATCGTTGAGCCGCTTGATCATCAGAAATGCACGATAGTCACAACTCAAAACCGCTCAAACAACCGCCGATCCACCTTGAGCGCATCCCCTATGAACGCCCAGCGCACATTGCGGAAATAGCGCGACGCCGCAAGCCGGATATCCTCCGGTCTCACCGCACGCAGATCATCCACGAACGCCGACGCTTTCCGATAGTCGCCTTGATACAGCGACGCGCGGGCCAGCAAGTTGGCCTGGTCGGCGTTGGTTTCGTTGTCGAGAAAGTACGTCACGATGAACTGCTGCACGAGTCGGTCGAGACCGGCCTCTGAGATGGTGCCCTGCTGCAACGCGCGCATCTCCCGCAGCATGATATTGAGCACCATGTCTGGCTGCGTAGTGGTGACGTAGAGCCCGCCTACGGCAAACGCGCGCTCACGGAACGGCGCATCTACCGCGTAGGTGAGATTGAGACGCTCACGCACTTCAGAGAACAGCCGACCCGACAACACCGCGCTCGCCAGCCGCAGCGCCGCATAGTCGGGCGAGGTGGCCGGCGGTCCCACGAAATAGCCTTGCAGATAGTTGGTGGGCAGACGGCGCATCACGAACGTGGCACCGGACACACGCGGCTCCGGTGGCTCGGGCAGTGTCCAGCGATAGGTGCCGGCGGGCAACGTCGCGAGTGTGCCGCGCACCAATCGCTCCACACGGTCGCGGGTGACATTGCCCACGATCACGACGCGCAGTCGCGATCGCACCACCTGTTCCGCGTGGTAGCGCTGCAGCATCGCGCGCGTGATCGACGCAATCGACGATTCAGTGCCCACCGGCGATAGTCCATACGGATGACCCGCAAACGCGGCCGAATCGGCGAGGTACTCGAGCAGTGCATCAGGACTCTCAGCGCGCTGCCGTACGCCCGAAAGAATCTGCTCGCGCACCAGCTCCACACCCGCAGAATCCAGCCGCGGCGCGACAATACGGTCCGCCAGAATCGCCCATGACGAATCAAAGTTTGCCACGGTGGAGCGCAGGCCGAGCGTACTCCAGTCGACACCCGGAGACACCCCGATCGCGCTGCCGAGGCTGGCCATTTTGCGGCGCAGCTCATCGCGCGGATAACGCCGCGTGCCTTGCTCCGTTGCTTCGAGCAGCAGCAGCTCGATGCCTTGCGTTTCCGGCGTGAGTTGGCGTGTACCACCCAGCAAATACACGTTCGCCGCCACCACGCTGTTCGCGGTGACGCGACGCAGAATCACCGACACGCCGTCTACATCGAAACTCGTGGTGAGTGTGTCGGCTTCACTGGTGACTTCGGCACGCGCCGCCGACGGACGAGCCGGCGGTGTAAACTGCGCGTGCGCCGCCAGCGGTGTGAGCAGCAGCGCGGCGAGCGCGACGCGTTGCACGAGCTTCATGGCTGTGCTCCGCGTCGCAGTTCATCTTCGGTGAGGCCAATCGCGCGACGGGCGGCCGGTGCAATCAGCACACCGGTGAGATATGGCTTGCCCACGATGTAGCGATTGACGTAGCGCTGCAGATCCTGCGCGGTCTGTTCGGCCATGGCGTCGTTGTAGCGCAGAAAGTAATCGAGTCCCACCACGCTCCACCAAAAGCCGATCGTGTGCGCGATGCCGCTGGCCTTTTCAATGCCGAACGCGCTCGACGTCACGCGCTGCGCTTTCACATTCTCGAGCGCGGTACCGGTCACGTAGCCGGCCTCGCCAAAGCGCGCCACTTCCTTGTGCAGGGCGGCGAGTGCTTCGCGCAGCTTTTCAGGTGCGGTTTGCCCACTGATGGTGATCGGCCCCACATGATTGAGCGTGTAGTAGTTCACCACAATGTCCTGCCACAATCCGCTGTCCACCAACCGCGTGCGAAACGCGGAGCCGGGCGTGTTGAGGGCATCACTGAACACATCGGCCGCAAACGTGGCGTCCGGATCTTTGCTGGCACTCGGCCCTTGCCACTGCACAAGTACAGAAACGGCACTGACCGGCGCTTCGTGGATCGCGGCTTCGTTGCGCGTGAGCGGTGGAATGACCGGAATAGGTGACGCAACGAACGGATCCACACCACGCGGCCAGTCGCCAAACACGCGTTCGGCCAGTGCAAACACGCGCTCAGGATCCACATCGCCGGTCACAATGAGCGCCGTGTTGTTGGGCACGTAGTAAAGCGACTGAATCGTGCGCATTTGTTCGGGCGTTACGTTGCGCAGCACGGTGCGATCGCCGAGCGCGTCCTTGCGGCTGGCGTTGCCCGGATACAGCAGGGCCGTCATGCGCTTGTCGAGCGCGAAGAACGGACTCGACTCG
>JBBRDP010000128.1:0-9786 GCA_038203795.1 Gemmatimonadales bacterium | reverse complement strand
CGGAGCTGCAGCGGTGGCAGCGCCACGCCACACTGGGCGTGCCGGTTGAGGACCATGCAGGCGGGGCACTCGGCGTTCGCGAGCGGGACTGGGACGGCGTGGCGCGCACGTTCACGGAGCATCGGCGCGAGGAATCGCGATACGTGGACACGGCGGTGAACGAGCTGCGTGACGCGCTGTGGGCGGTGGTGGAGTCCGTGCACAATGCGGTCAAGGCGGAGCAGCAGGCCGATCGGGTGGCAGATACGCAGGTCTTGCGCGCACGCACCGCCATTGCGCGGGTGCAGACGGGACAGATCAAGCAGGAAGTGCTCGGCGCACTCTCGGCGATTGAGGACGCGTTCCGTACCCGACAGACACAGATGCAGGCGCAGTATCAGGCGCTGGCCGGACGCATTGACAATCTTGGGCACCAGCTCGAAGAAGCGAAGAAGGAGAGCACCACGGATTCGCTTACAGGGCTGGGCAATCGCAAACTGTTCGACGCGATGGCGCACCGGGCCGTGCACATGCATGCCTTGTCGCGTCAGCCCGTCGTGTTGGTGATGGTGGATCTCGACAAGTTCAAGATGGTCAACGACATGTATGGCCATCAGGCCGGTGATCAGACCCTGGTGAACGTGGCCAAATGTCTGTCAAAAGTCTTTCTGCGTCAGTCCGACGTGGTGTGCCGATACGGCGGCGATGAGTACGCCGTTGTGCTCAACAACACCGACATCAAGGTTGCCCACATGCTCGCGCGGCGACTGATCGAGAGCATTCGGATCATGCCCACACCGCATCAATCCATGGAGTTTGCCGTGGGCGCGTCGGTCGGGATCGCGGAGTACGATGGTGAGGAGAATCTCGAATCGTGGATTGCGCGGGCGGATCGCGCGCTCTACACGGCCAAGCAGATGTCCGGCGATCGCATCGCCATTGCGGGGGCGACGCTGGCCGTGAGCTGACGCGGCCGCACGCCCGTCAATGACGCGCCGCCCGTAGCGCATTGAGAATCACGGCCACGTCAATCACCTCTTGCGCCACCGCACCCGCAGTGGGCGGGAGCATGCCAGCCGCTGCGAATCCCATGCCGATCACGCTCAAGCCGATACCCACGCCAATACTCTGACGCGCAATGCGCATCGTATCCCGCCCGATGGCAATCGCGTCGGCCACGCGTTGTGGTTCGTCCACCAGCAGCACCACGTCAGCCGCCTCGGCGCTCACACCGCCGCCGTGCCCCGACAATGCGATCCCCACGCTCGCTGTGCTCAGCGCCGGTGCGTCATTCGTACCGTCGCCCACCATCAAGACGCGGGATCCTGCCGCTTGCAGCGCCGTCACACGATCCACTTTATCGGACGGCGACAAATCGCCCGCAAAGTCCGTGATCCCAAGTGTCTCCGCGACACGCGCCACATTCGCCGACTGATCGCCCGAGAGCAGTAGCGTGTGCGTGATCCCCAACGAGCGCAGCGTGGTGAACAGCTGCGCCAGATCCGGGCGCAACTCATCGGCAAAATCCACGCGGCCAAGTGCGCCATCGCTGGTGCCCACGTACGCGCGCAAACCGTCGCGTGTGCCGTTGAACTGCGCCATGCGATCTCTCAGGTCCGGCAAGACCTGCGACACAAACCGCGGCGAACCCACTGCAACGCGCACGCCATCGATCTCGCCTTGCACGCCGCTGCCTGCTTCCTCTCGCAACGAGCGCGCCGACGGCAGCGACAGCCCTTGTTCCATTGCGTAACTCACCAGCACGCGGGCCAGCAGATGTCCAGAGCCCTGTTCAACAGCGGCCGCGCGTGCGAGTAGCGCATTCACATCACCGCCGTTGTCAACCGTGAACGACGCGACGCTGGGTTTGCCCACCGTCACCGTGCCGGTCTTGTCAAACACGGCCACGTTCACGGACGCCAGTGCTTCAAGCGCACCACCGTGGCGCACGATGATGCCACGTCGCGCCGAGCGACTGATGCCGCCGATGAACGCCACCGGCGCCGCCAGAATGAGCGGGCATGGCGTGGCCACGACGAGCACCGCGAGCACACGCGTGGCATCACCTGAGACGAACCACGCCCCGGCGCAGGCGAGCAGCGTAAATGGTGTAAACCACACCGCCCATTTGTCCGCGAGGCGTTGCAGTGGACTCTTGCTCGCCTGCGCCGAGCGCACCAGTTCCACGATGCGCGCGTACTGACTTTCCGACGCCAGTTTTTCAGCGCGCACGGTGAGCGCGCCTTCGCCGTTTACCGCGCCCGACGGAAGTGTGGTGCCCTTGATCGCGTGCACCGGAAGTGGTTCACCCGTCAGCCGCGAAGTATCCACATTCGACGCACCATCGAGCACGATCACGTCACATGGTACGAGCGTGCCTGGACGAACCAGGAGCGTCTCCCCGGGCACGATGGACGCTGCGGGAATCTCTTCCACGCGCCCGTCGTCCAGCACGCGTTGCGCCGATTGTGGTGCGTCGGCCTCGAGCGCGGCCACGGCGTCGGACGCACGACCAACGGCCCAGGCGTCGAGTGCTTCGCCACCCGTTTGCATGATGACCACGACCAGTCCGGCGAGCGGCTGTTGGAGTACGACCGCGCCGACAATCGCGAGTGACGCCACGATGTCCGCCGCGAACTGTCCTCGCACCATGCCGCGCACCGTGCCCCACACCACCGGGGCACCCGTGAGCAGCAGTGCGCCGAGCCACACGGTTTTTCGCAGCGCGGGATCGCCGGTGATCTGTCCGACCACCACGCCTGTCAGCAGCGCGGCAACGGCCAGCACGGGAATCATCGGTATTCGGGTCGCTTTGATGGACAACACGTCTGGTCCGGGGGTGAGCCGACGGTTAAGCTCCGTCAAGTTGAACGCGACCGACGTTGGCGCGACCTTTTTGAACGCTACGCGTGAACCACACGCTACGGAATGGGATGAGCGAACGTCATTCGCAGGCGGCGTTGTCGGCCATCATTGATATCGCGTCCGATGGCGTCATCGTCTTCGATGAACGTTTCCGGGTGGTGCGCTTCAACCAAGGCGCCGAACGGATCTTTCAATGGACCGAAGACGAAATGCTCGGGGAGCCGATCGACCGGCTCTTGCCAATGGCGTCCCGCGCGATGCACCGTGGGCATATGCGCGGGTTCGCCTCGGGATCGGTGGTTGCGCGTCCCATGGCCGACCGCCGCGCGATTGCGGGCCTGCGGCGCAATGGGGAGGAGTTTCCCGCCGATGCGTCCATCGCGCGCGTGACCGTGGACGGTGCGCTCACCTTCATGGTGCTCATTCGCGATGTCAGCGACCGGAAACGTCTCGAAGATGGCCAGCGCATGCTGGCGATGTCCGGCTGGGTGCTGGCCGCGTCGCTCGATGTGGAATCGACGCTCGCCACGATTGCCGAAATGCCGCTGCCGCTGCTCGGCGACTGGAGTGTCGTCGAGTTGCTCTCCGCCGACGGACACGTGCGGCTGGCGGCCGCCGCGCACGCCGAGGTGACACGAGGGCATGACGTTGCGCCGCTCGTATCATCCGTCTCGGAGCCGTTGCCGCCGGAGTTGCCATACGGCAGCTCGGCCCGCGTCGCGCACGGTGGAGAGCCGTTGGTGATCACCGACGTGGACGCGTGGTTGGCGGCGACCTTCACCGACGAGTCGGCGCGAGATCGATCGCGGGCGCTCGGGGCACGCAGTGTGCTGGTGGTGCCATTGCGGGCGGGCGGACGAGCGATCGGCGCCTTGAGCCTGGTGCGTTCGGCGACGATGCACAGTGCCGACGACGTGTCGGTTGCGGGGCAGTTCGGGTCGAGCGCCGCACTGGCGCTGGAAAATACGCGACTCTATCAGGAGGCTCGGCAGGCCGTGCGTGAACGCGATGAGCTCATGGCCATCGTGTCACACGATTTGCGCAATCCGGTGAACGCCATTGTCATGCTCACGGGAGCGCTGATGGCGCAGAGCGATGCGGGGGCACCGGTCTCGGTTGAACTGGACCAATTGCAGGCTGTGCGCAGCGCGGCGCGTCAGGCCGATGGTCTCATTCAGGATCTGCAGGATGTCTCGCGGATTACGGCGGGACGGCTTCCGGTGAATGCGCGGCTTGTTTCGGTGGCCGATCTCGTGACCGAAACCACCGAACTGTTTGAGCCCACGGCCGAGGCCGCAGAACTGACCCTCGCGTGTGAGCTGCCGCCGCAGTTGCCTCGTGTGCTCGCCGACGTTTCCCGGATTCAGCAAGTCCTGTCAAACTTGCTTGTGAATGCGATCAAGTTCACCCCGCCCGGGGGATCGGTGTTCGTGACGGCGGCTGCCGAACCGGCACATGATCGCGTACGCATATCGGTGCGCGACACCGGCCCCGGGATCGCGAAGGAAGACGTACCTCGGTTGTTCGACCGCTACTGGCAGGCGCCTCGTCTGCTGCGCGCGGGATCCGGGCTCGGACTGTTTATCGCGAAGGGGATCGTGGAAGCACACGGCGGGCACGTCGAGGTGGACACCGCCCCTGGCACCGGTACCACGATGTCGTTCACGTTGCCCACTCGCGCAGCCTAGTGATCGTCCTTCTTCTTGTCCGCAGCGTGGCTCTTGTCGTCTGCAGCGTGGCTGTCATCGCCCTTCTTGGCCGCCTTTTCCGCGTCGCGATCTGAGTACACCTGTGTGGACATCGGATCGCGCGGATGACGGTACGTGTTCTTGTGGATCGTGTACGCCGTGCCGAAAAGGCCAGCCGTGAGGACGCAGACAACGAGGGCAAATCCCCAGCCCTGTGTGTTCGGATTGTATGGCTTGCTCATGCGCGAGAAGTCGGTGCGGAGTGCGAAGCGCGGAAGGGCGCGCTACAACGGGTGCCCTTCGTGGATATCCCACTAAAGTACACGAGATCGCAGACGGTTTCCAGCAGTGATTTGCGCCGCAACGCTTGCTGACGGCTCGTCAACTCACTCCGGCTCGTCTTCCACGCGCGGCCCGGGGTCGGCCCGCCGGTCCACGAGCTGCGCGGGCACAATCGCGGAGGCGCCAAATCGCTCCCGGATCCGGTCGAGAGCCTTGGTGAGGGCCCGGTCGCGGTCACCCTCAACCGGCACCGCGTCGTCGGCGCAACCAGCGGCTCCCGCTGGCGGTGCCTTATCGAAGAGTCCGAGCTGGGCGGCTTCCGCGTCGCGCCCCTCGAAGTGAGACAGCGAGATCCCCAGCAGTCGCACCGGCGTCGTGGTGGATCGACGCAGTTTGCGCAGCAGCGAGCGCGCCACCTTGAATACCGACTGCTCGGCGGCGATTGGCAGCACGAGGGAGCGCTGTGCCGAGCGCGTATTGAAGGTGCGATCGCGAAGTTTGACCGTGACCGTGCGCGCTTCGAGTGACTGCTTGCGCAGGTCGGCCGACACGCGTACCGCCAGACGCAGCAGCTCGCGCTCGAGCACGTCACTCTCGCCGATGTCGTGCGCAAACGTATCTTCCCGGCTCACGGACTTTTGCTGATCGCGTGGCTCCACGATGCTGGGATCAATGCCGAGCGTGCGGTCGTGGAGCCAAGCGCCAGCGCGATCGCCGAGTGTGTGGATGAGCCGCTCGCGACCTGCGGCCTGGGCTTCGGCCACGGTGACCAGGCCGGCGCGTTCGAGGCGCTCGGCCAGTCGCGGGCCCACCATGGGCAGGTCCGCGAGTCGGAACCGTGCGAGATAGGGCGCCTCCCCGCCGGGCTCGACGCAATGCACACCGCTGGCGCCGCGCGAGGGTTTGGCGTCTTCGACGGCCATCTTGGCTACGAGCCGAGACGTGGCGCCCCCGATGGAGATCGTCAGGCCGGTGGCCGCCGTCACGGCGTCGCGAATGCGGGCTGCGGTGATGGCCAGCGGTTCATGTTTGTACATCGCCTCGGTGCCAGTGAGATCGAGATACCACTCGTCGATGCTCGACGCTTGCACCACCGGCGCAAACTGATGCAGCACCTCGGCGATGGCGCGACTGCTGCGACTGCAGGCTCCACGCGGCACCGGCACGCACATGGCCGCAGGGCAGAGCTGCAGGGCCCGTGCGATGGGCATGGCGGATCGCACGCCGTACTTGCGACATTCGTACGACGCGGAGCACACCACACCGCGACTGCCGGGCCGACCGCCCACGATGAGCAACGCCGTTCGGCCGGCGCCTTCGGGATCTTCCTGACGGGCGACGGCCACAAAAAACGCGTCGGCGTCGGCGAGCAGAATGCGGCGGAGGGCAGCGGTCATGCGGCGTGTGCGGGGATATTGAAAGATAGTGCAACCGCGCGCGCGCCGAGTTCGTTGGCTTCACGTGAAACCAACTCGGGTGGTGGCCGTGGACTGGTCGGGCGCGCGCAGCGGCGAGCGGCGCAAGATCTGGCTGGCGGAGGTGTGCGAGGGTCGCGTTGAGCGGCTGGTCGACGGCTGGTCGCGCGAGCAGGTGACCGAAGAACTGGTGCGCATCGCGCAGCGGGCCACGGCACAGGGCGAGCGCGTGATTTTCGGTCTCGATTTTAGTTTCGGATTTCCGGCATGGTACGCACGTAAGAACGGTTGGCGCGATGGTCGCGAGATGTGGCGGGCGTGGACGCCGGAGCGCGTGGAGCGGACGTTGCACGAGCCCGAGTTTCCCTTCTGGGGCCGCGGGGCACATCGGCAGCGGCACGCGGCGTTGTTCGACGAGAGCGAGACGCCCCCACTGCGCACGACAGAGTTGGTGGTTGGCCCGCGACCGTTCTCGGTGTTTCAGCTTGTTGGGGCAGGCGCCGTGGGGCCGGGCTCATTGCGCGGCATGGCGACATTGCGCGCGCTGTCTGATGCCGGCGCGCGCGCGTGGCCGTTTGATCGCGACGATGGCGGCGCGGGGGCCGTCGTACTCGAGATCTGGCCGCGATTGTATGCGCCAGTGGTGAACAAGTCCAAGGCGGAAGCCCGCGTGGCGCACGTGCGCGGGCTGCGGGCGTGGTCGGAATCAGGGAACGCGTTCGAGGAGGCGGTGCGCTCGAGCGACGACGCGTTCGATGCGCTGGTGGGTGCGCTGGCACTGTGGGACGCCCGTTCGCAACTCGAAGCGTTGGGCGCTGCGGCGAGCGACGATATTCGGCTTGAGGGCTGCATCTGGAGACCAGCGGGCTGAGATGAGCGATCGGAGCACGTTGCGAGACGCGTCCGTATACCACCCTCGGCGATACTGCACCTCTCGCGACGATGCCACACCTCTCGTGGCCATGCTACACCGCCCGCGGCCCGCGCTGCGTGACGTCACGCTCAAGCACCGCCGCACCGCGTCCACGTGCCGTCACGGGCCACGTGGTTTCGGCATAGTTCCCGCGCACGCCCACGATCTCGTCGAACTGCTGCACCACAATGCACACATGATTGGGTACGAGCCGTACGCGCTCGCCGATCCGCGGTCGCCAGTCGGTGTGCGACAGGTCGAGCACGCCATGCTCTTCACTCATGCGCTGCACCGTGACTTCCGGCCGATCGAGGAGCGCCGCCCACCCGTCGCCCGCTGAACGCAACGGTTCGCGTGCGAGGGCTTTGGTGCCCGCATCGATCACCGCTTGCCCGGGAACCGCCGTGCTCACCACCGTGGCAAGCACAGTGAGCGCACAATCGTCCCAATCACACGCGCCAATGTTGGCCGTGGTGCGGTCGTTGTACACGTACGTGCCGGGCCGCACTTCGGTGACGCCCGGCACTTCGTGAATGCGCCAAGCCAGCGGTGTGCTGCCACCGCTGATGACACGCGGCGGCAGGCCGGCATCATGGAGCTGCTCCCGGATCATGGCCACGTGACGGGCAAGTTCGGCGATCGCGTGTCCCTGCTCGCGCACTGGTTCGCGTACGTGTCCGGGGTAAAACGTGATGCCGGCAAAGCGCAGCGGCGGTTGCTGATGCACCGCACGAGCCAAGGCGACCACGCCATCGTACGGATCCACGCCAACGCGTCTCATCCCCATGTCCACTTCCACGTACACGTCCACATCGCGGCCCGCGAGCTTGGCGGCCATGGCGAGTGCGGGTAGACACGCGGCGGAGTCCACCGCCACCGTGAGCTGTGTGCGCTCAGGCAGGCGCATGAGTCGCTCCAGTCGCGCCGCGCCCACGGGTGGATAGGCGAGCAAGAGATTGTCGCAGACGTCGGCCATGACATCGAGCTCGTGCGTCGTGGCACAGGTGAGACCGATGGCCCCACGCTGCAACTGTTCGGTGGCGATGCGCGGCGCCTTGTGCGTTTTCACATGCGGTCGCAATTGCAGGCCGTGGAGGGTGGCGTACGCCGCCATCCGGTCCAGATTATGTGTCAGCCGATCGAGGTCCACGATCGGGACCGGCGTCTCGAGTGATTCGAGGTGCGTCGTCACATGTTCTCCTGGGCCTGAACCCAACCTGCCAATGCCTGATGTAACGCGTTCCTGGACCCCCGTCCAGCCGTCCACCACAAAGCCACCTGCGGGAGCGTACAGCCCGGGGGTATGGGCCGGCAACCTCTACTTCGTGTCCGGCCAGGTGCCGCGCGACCCGCAGAACGGAGAGCTCGTGGGGCCGGATATCGAATCGCAGGTGCGCGGCACGATGCAGAATCTCGATCGTGTGCTCAACGCGGGCAATGCCACACTGCAGGATGTGGTGAGTGTGACCGTGCATCTGGCCGACGAAGGCGACTGGCCGGTCTTCGACCGCGTCTACCGCGAGTTCATGACGTTATCTTTCCCCACGCGTACCGTGGTGGGCGCGAAGCTGCGCGGGATTCTGGTGGAGATCACGGCCATCGCGTGGAAGCTGCGTGACTGAGCCGACCGCCGTGCCCGTGACCGCGCCCACAACCGCGACCGCGCCCACAACCGCGACCACAACCGCGACCGCGACCGCGCAGGAAATCGTCACGCATAAAATCACCGTCGCTCGCACCGCACGCTACGCCACAACGGGAGCGTCGCCGGCCGATACCGCCCGACTGTGGATTGTGTGTCACGGCTATGGAACGCGAGCGGCCGACTTCATCGCACCATTCGCCGACGCTGCGCCGGCCGACACACGGGTGATTGCGCCGGAAGGTTTGTCGCGGTTCTACGCGGAGATGCCGCGTCCCGACGGGGGACACCTCACGCGCGTTGGCGCATCGTGGCTCACGCGCGATGATCGCGACGACGAGTTGCGTGATGCGATGGCGATGCTGCACGCGGTGGTCGCGCGGGAGCACGCAGGCATCATCGCCGCACGCGGCGTCGCACCGCAACTTGGCCTGCTCGGCTTCTCGCAGGGCGTGGCGATGAGCATGCGTTTCGCCACTGATCTGGCCAACAATCCAGCACTCGGTCGCGCTGCCCGACTCAACACACACATTCTGTGGGCTGGCGGGCTTGCACACGATGTGACCGACGACTCCCTTCGCGCGGCGTGGGCCGACACGACGGTGCGCGTGGTGGTGGGCGATCGCGATACGTTCGCAACGGATGCGTTTCGCGAGTCCCTGCGTGCACGGTTGCTCACCATTGGCGCCACCACGACCGAACACACGTTCGCCGGTGGACATCGGCTCGACACGCCAATCCTCACCGCGCTGCTTGCGCAAATGTTGGTGAGCGACGCCTAACCGAGCCCGCAATACACGAGCGAATCGCTACACATCGCCTTTCAGGCGACGGATCGCCCGGCGGTTCTGCTTCGTGGGGCGGCCTTCACCGTGCCCGAAGAAACTCGGCATGCTGTCGAGTTGTACCTTGAGCGCCGCGCGGCGCGCCGCACTTTCTGAGGTTTCTTCGTACAATAATTGCGCTTCGGGTGCGGGGCCGCGGCGTTCCGAAACGCCGCGC
>JBBRDP010000127.1:0-9800 GCA_038203795.1 Gemmatimonadales bacterium | reverse complement strand
CAGCCCGCCTGCCGTTCGGCGTTGGTGAGCGTGTTGGCGGGCGTGTTGGCGAGCGTGTTGACCGGCGTGTCCTGCGCGAAGGCAAGAGAGCTCGTGAGCAAGCCGAGCGCGGTGAGTGTGAGCAGATGGCGGGTCATGGCGGACAGATGAGGCGGACGAAAACGGAACCAGACACTGAAACTGTGGCGTCGCGAGTCGGTGCACCAGTGCGTGATACCGCGCACAGGTTGCGCGCGTGCATCAGGCACGCGCTGTGTAACGCCGCGCTGATCAGCTCGCAGGTGCAGCCCCAATGAGCACAGTAAAGTTGCCCCCTCGGGTGAATATCCTCACACACTCCGCGGCGCAAAATTGAGATGACCGTTCGGGCGGTATGCAACGCCCGTCCAAAACGCGTTACTCACAGATTGTGGAGGACTTATGGCAGAGCTTCATGTGCAACGGAAGGAAACGAATGTTTGGCCCTGGATTATTGGCGCATTGCTCGTTGCCGGAGTCCTGTGGTTCGTCTTTATGCGGGCCGACACACGCGACGTGACGAACTCCACGACCGCAGATAGCGTGTATCAGACGCAGCCGGTGACCGGAGCGCCGGTCAGCCCGTCGCCGGGTAGGCCATAAACGCCCACGTTGGCCCGTCGCGTGCGCTGCAGATGTCAGCGCCGCATCGCAAACCTTTGGCATGACACACTGGGAGACTGCAATGGAAGATAGTCAGAACGCCGCGCGAACCGCCCCGGGCGTCTCCGGACCGCTCGACAACTCCACCGTTGGCCAGCTCGCGCACTTGAGCGAGATGGACAACTACGAAATCGCCGATGGTGAGCCGAATATCAAGGGCTGGGATGTTAGAACGGTGAACGGCGAGAAGATCGGTGATGTCGAGGATCTGATCGTCGACACCGCTCTCATGAAAGTGCGCTACATCGAAGTCAAACTCGAGAAGGCGATGGCGATGAACGACGAGCTTCGGCATGCTCTGATCCCGATCGGCTCCGCGCGCCTTGATGATGACAAGGACGACGTCTTCATCAGCCTCCACAGCGAGCAGGTCGTCTCGTTGCCGGCGTACGTACACGGTGCACTCACACGCGAGTACGAAACAACACTGCTCGGCAGTTTTGTGCAGCCTGACACGGTGCGTTCCCTCGCCGAGGCGCCAGGCGCGTTTTACGATGGCGAATACTTCGATGATCGGCGTGCGTTTGAGGGCCGTCGAACGGTTGAGCGTCAAAACACCGACTATCTGCGCCGACTCGGCGAGTAACGCATCGAGGGAGCCTGAAATGTTAGTCTCGGCTGATCTATCAGGCGCACGATGTGCCCGCGTACTGGACTGTGGATCTCGATGCCCAGTGCATCGAACGCGGGCACCCGAAGCCTTCTGGCCATTCGGCATCGCTCGTTTCGAAAGCCCGCACATCACGGCGATGTTTGATCGATGCCCGCACATCGCGCAACCGCCAACCATCGCGCGTTGTCCCGGCGCCCTCCAATCGCGCCGTCTACACCGCCCGGTACGCCGACCGGTTGTGCGACTCCCACACCCGCACATCATCTAACACCGACCGGTCATCGGGCGAATAGCGCCGCCGATCGGCCACGCTCGCCGGATCCCCGCCGGATGCGCTCACGATCGCCGCCGACGGAATCCGCCAGTGTTGCCAGTGCGAAAAAAACGTCGCCGTGCCAATCCAGCCGGTCGCGTGCCCCGACTTCCGACTCTCCACCAACGGCTCACTCCCAACGGCAGATTTGTCGAACAGCGGCACTGCAGTACACCGCCCGGTCGCCGCATCCACTCCGACCACCAGAAAGTCGTGTACGTCAGCCACCGCCCGGTCGCCGGATGCGTTCAGTACCGCGTTGGTCTCGCTGCCACCAAGCGCGCGCAGCATTGTGGTGTCGAGCTGCACGACAAGTCCGGGGGTGATTTCATCAAGCGAAACGGGCATCGGTATCCTGTGTGTCGGGGTACGGTGAGTGATCATGCAACTTACTCAGCGAACACCGGCGCTACATGCGTCCGCGCAACATGCCGTGCCAATACAGCCGTGGCAGCGCGTAGGCCTTGAATGCGTACATGCTATACCGCTCCTGGTTCTGATCAAACGGAAACGACTCCTTCGGGTTCTTGCTGTAGTCGAACTCGGCCATGATCAGCTTCCCGTAGCCAGTCACCACCGGACACGCCGTATAGCCGTCGTACGAGGCCGTCATCGCGTGCCGGGCCCTGTGCGCCATCAGGTTTGCCACCAGCACGGGTGTCTGCCCACGAACCGCCGCCCCAGTTTTCGACGTGGGCAGACTGCTGTTGTCACCCAGCGCGAACACGTCGGGATAGCGCACGTGCGAGAGCGTGTACTTGTCCACCTCGACCCAGCCATCAGCGTTCGCCAACGGACTCTTCTTCAAGAAATCGGGGGCGCTCTGCGGTGGCGTCACATGAATCAGGTCGTAATGCATCACCACGTCGGTGCCGTCACTCTTGCGGAATACCGCTTCGTGCGCATCTGGACGTAGCTCCACCAGATCATGTTCAAGCTGAATTTCGATGCCACGATCATCGCAAATTTTGCGCAGCGTTACGCCGTATGCTGGTGCGGTGAAGTTGGTGGGCTTCGCGTTCATAAAGATCACGCGGCTCTTGTCCCTCACCCCCTGTTTTCGAAACGACTCTTCCGCGAGATACATGATCTTCTGCGGCGCACCACCACATTTCACCGCTGTCTTCGGGTCGGTAAAAATCGCCGTGCCGCCGGTGAACGTACGAATAGCGTCCCACGTTGAGGCCACGGTGTCGTAGGAGTAGTTGCTGACCACTCCGGTACCCGGCTTACCGACACTCTCCGCCAGCCCCGGAATCTTGTGCCAGTCGAGCTGTATGCCGGCGGCCACCACGAGTTGCTCGTAGTGCACCACGCGACCAGAGTCGAGCGTGACCGTATGCGCGTCCGGGTCGAAGGTGGCCACACGCTCGCGGATCCATGTCACGCCAGGCGGCATGAAATCGGCCTCGTTACGCTCCGAGTCTTCCCGTGGAAAGACGCCACCACCCACCAGCGTCCACAGCGGCTGATAGTAGTGTTTGTCATTTGGCTCGATCACGGCCACGCTCGGTGCATCAGGCAGGTTGCGCAGCTGCGCCGCGACTGACAGACCACCGCTGCCTCCGCCCACGATGACGACTTCGTACGTGTCGAGCGCCGGAGTGTTGTTTGTTGCGATCATGACCGGGCCCTCCCTTGGGATCCGTGATCGAGTTGACGGCCAAACTCGGCCGCAAAAGTGAGCAGCAAGCCGAGCGCTTGTTTGACGTCAGGATTGCCGAGCGCGCCAATCGCACCAAAGAGTCCGACGGGTTCGGGCCTGGCACTGGCCGCCGTCGCGAGCGATGCGCCCATACGGCCAATGAGCGTAACCACCTTATCGATACCCTTGTCCTGCAGATCGCGCACCACCTCGTCCATCGCGTCAACGCCGATCGCCACCATGCCTGGCGCCTGGTCGGCCGCGTGCAAGAGCTGCTCCAGCTGCGGAAGGCGATCGAGCAAGGCGGTGAGCACTCGCATCGTGTCGGGCGCGGTGAGCCGCTCAAGCAGCACCACCGCGTCATGCAGGCGCGCATCAACGTGCACGCCTCGGGCATCGGCACGCGAGACGAACTCGTCTGCGGAGTCCGCGCCGACGGCCAGCATCGGCATCACGTGTGCTGTCAGCGTCTCAATGGAGTGCGTGACGCGTTCGAGTCGCGCCGCCAGGGCGTTGAGATCGCCCTCGGTGGCTGACGGTGGGTACGAAACGGCGGTTGACATGGTCGCTCCGAGGGGTGGGGAGTGGTGCGGCGACGACGCCTGCAAGCGCCGCCGCTATTGCCGTGGTGTGGACGCGTCTAGGCTCGTGCCGACGTCGCCGTGCTGTGCTCCTTGTAGTTCGCCATGAGGTCCGCGACGTTGGTGACCTGATATCCGTGCCGCTCGAGCAGTGAGGCCGCATGCGCCGACCGGGCGCCACTATTGCAATGGACCAGCAGCGGTTTGTCCTTTGGTATCTCGCTGAGCCGCACCAGCAGGCGCGTATGGGCCACGTTGATCGCGCCCGGCACATGGCGCACGTCAAAGTCCACCTTGCCGCGGACATCGAGAATGTTGACGTGGTCCTGCAGGCGCTGCCGCTCAAGCTCCGCCATGTCGATGGACGGAATCGAGTTTAGTGTACCACCGCTCGCCGCATACGCCGCGATATCCGCAGGCGTGAGATAGCCGCGCACGTCGTCGATACCAATGCGGATGAGCGCACGCACCGCTTCGTCAACGTGTGCGTCGTCGACGATCAGATACACCGGCGTGCCTTCGTCAATGAACGAACCGGCGATATTGACGAACTGATAGTGGAGCTCGGCGAGAATGCTTGCCGGAATGTGACCGGCGAGAAACTCTGTGCGGCCACGCGTGTCAAGGATCGCTATGTCGGTACGGCCAGCGAGCGCGCTCAGATGCTCGGCGCCGAGATGCGCAATCGTGGGAACACTACCCAACACGTTCGGCCCGACGCGATTGTCCCGCTTCATGCGCGCAAAGTACGGTGGAGGCTCAGGCTGGCCGGACAGGATGTAGTCCACGAACTCGCCTTCACTGGCGGAGGCGTGAATCGCGGGGTTGGTACGGAGCTCGTAGCCAACGGTTGAGCTTGGCACATCGCCGAGTGATTTCCCGCAGGCAGATCCGGCTCCATGCGCGGGCCACACTTGAAGGAATGGCGGCAGCGATTTGAAGGCTTCCACCGAGCGATAGAGCTGCTTCGCGCCCGGGACCATGGTGCCCATGATGCCGGCTGCCTCTTCCAGCAGGTCCGGGCGACCCAGATCGCCAACGAATACAAAGTCTCCGGTCACCATTCCCATCGCATCCGTGGCGCCGGCGCCGAGATCTCTCACCATATATGCCACGTGTTCCGGGGTATGTCCCGGCGTGTGCACTACGGTGAACTCAATGTTTCCCACCTTGAAGACATCCCCGTCGGTGACGATTTGGTGCTTGTAGTCCGAGCCAACCAACCATTCATACTGCCAGTCTTTCCCGCCTTCGCCCGAGGCATACACTTTGATGCCACGCTCAGCGAACTCGCGCAGTCCTGAGAGGTAGTCGGCGTGAATGTGCGTGTCGGCCGCCGCCACGATACGCAGCTTATGCTGTGCGGCGAGTTCGAGATAGCGATCGATATCGCGCTCGGGATCCATGACGATCGCCTCGCCGGTGCGTGGGCATCCGATGAGGTAAGCGTACTGGGCGAGCATGGGGTCGAGGATCTGACGAACGAGCATGGCGACCTCCTGTGTAGAGCCGGCGCTGCCGGTGGTTTGTACAATGAGCTAATACTTGATTGAACAGTAGAATAGTGAAAGTGAATCCGCAATCAGTGTTTCCCTGACGCGTGTGGTGCATCGCTGCGCGCCGTGCCGTTTGGCACCGTTGGTAGTAGATGAAGCGGCGGCGGCTGGTCCGGACGTCCGGCTGAGCCCGTTCTCTATCGTGTGCATTGAATCTTTGACAGGTGCGAACGGGCACTCTGGGCACCGCTTCCCCTAGCTTGTGACTGATCCGTCTGACGCGCGAAGTTCGCGTGCCGCGCGGCGTTCTCATAGACATGGAGTCTGCATGCGCCTGCTCAATACGTCCCGCTGCATCCCGGTGATCCGACCGGCCGTGCGGTGTTCGATGATTTTCTCTTCCCTGCTGCTCTCGTTGGCGGCCGCCCCGGCTCACGCGCAACGCTCCTCGAGCCGTACAGCGCTGACCCCGCGCATCGCGTTCGTGAATCTGGAACAGTTGTTCGACTCCGTGCCCGGCCGCAACGCTGTTGCCTCAGGATTCGCCGATGAGCTGCGAATGGCCGAAACGCGGGTGCGACTAGCCGCCGATTCGCTGCAGCGCTCAGTCGAGGCGTTCTCCCAACAGCAGCAGGGGCTTACCCCCACACAGCGGGAGGCCGCGACCCTCACGCTCAGAGCGCGCGAATTGCAGCTTGAGGACATGGTGCAGCGATTGAACGCGTCGGTCTTGGTGCGCCGCGAGGCACTGCAGGCCCCGCTGAAGGCGTGTGTGCAGCGCGCCATGCGCGTGGTGCAGGAGCGTGACGGCTGGCACGCGATCGCCGATCGGGAGGCTTTGGGGGCGCTCTTTGTGCTCTCACCCGAGGCGGACGTCACAAAGCAGGTGCTCGATGTGCTCAGAGGTCTGGGCGCGGAACCCTGCGGGACCCAGTAACTTCAGGCAGTCGCGTATCCTCGCGCAGCGAGGTCGCCTCCCCCATCCGGGTGTGACTGTTTCATGCTGAGCTCCGTCAACTACAATCACCTACGCTACTTCTGGACGGTCGCGCGAGTTGGTAGCGTGACGGCCGCCGCGCGCACGCTCAATCTCACGCAGCCAACCGTGAGCTCGCAGTTACGACAGTTTGAACGCACGATCGGGGCGACGCTGTTCGAGGGGGAAGGGCGCGAACGGCAGCTGACGGAAGCCGGTCACCTGCTGTTCCGTTTTGCCGAGGAAGTGTTCTCGCTGGAGCGCGAAGTGCACGACGCTTTTGCGGGGCTTCCAACCGGACGCTCGCTATCGTTGCGCCTGGGCGTGACCGATGGGATTCCCAAGCTGCTCGTGCACCGCTTCCTGGTCCCGGCCTTACAGCTCCCGGAGGCGCCTCAGCTTGTCGTCCGGGAAGGGACACCGGAGGCGCTCCTTGGTCTGCTCGACGATCGCGCGCTGGACGTTGTCCTGCTCGACGCACCAGCCGCTGGCCGCATGACGGGGCGCGCGCATTCCCTCGGCGAATCTGAGGTCGCGCTCTTTGCCAGTCCGGAACTCGCCCGCACGTACAAGCGTGGCTTTCCGGGATCACTGGTGGGCGCGCCCTTGCTGATGCCACCGCAGGGCAGCGTGCTGCGGCAGGCGCTCGACGCGTGGTTTGCGGTGGAGGGGCTGCATCCCCACATCGTCGCCGAGGTCGATGACAGCGCGCTGCTGAAAGAACTGGGACGATCCGGGCTCGGACTCATTGCGCTGCCGGTGGCCATCGCCGAGGAGGCGCGGGCCCGGTATGGTGTGCGGCAAGTGGGCATCGTGGAAGGTGCCCGGGTGATGTACTACGCCATCACGCTGGGACGGAAGCTGGAGAACTCAACGTCCCAGATGATCGATCTCATTACCCGACAGCCACTCACACCCTGAGCCTACGCGGCTGGTACGCGTGAGGTTCGCAGGTAATAGTGCGCCTGTTCCGCGCGCCCCACCGCCGCAAACAACCGTGCCAGATGCACACGCACGTGCACGTTACTCCCGGTGCGCAGTGCATCCCCCGCCTCAGCCAGCTCTTGGCAAGAATCGTCATGCGCGCGGGACAGCATGGCAATCGCGTGCACGTTTTCGCGTCGTACTTCTGCGGATAGCGACTCGAGCAGCGTTTCAAGTTCTTGCGTCGCGGCGGTGAGGTCCTCCGCGATCCGGTCGAGTTCGGCCTGCAGCTGTGCCGCCGTGTGGTCGGGCTGTCCGATGCCGGGTTCTATACGGGGCGCGGTGACCGCTTCGTGCGCTCGGCGCGCCACGGCCATGTGGAACTCTTCGAGCCGTTCATGGTGCACGTGCACCGGATGCAACGTCCGCGGGGACGGACGAATCAGCAGTTCACGGGCGGTTCGGTATGGGAAGCGGGCGAGCATGTCGTTCTCCGTTGGCGACAGGGTCAAGCAGCACGTCGTTGCCGTGCATCTAACCTGCATGGTGCAGGGCGCAGGGACAAATCGAAGTAGTCACCGTTGATGGGAGAGAAAATCTTGGTCGGGAAAAGGAGCCGTCTACCGTCAACCCTACCGTTTCAATCCACTCACGCGATACACCGTAATGATCTGCTCATCATCCGGACCTTTGCCCATCGCGAACAGCTGATCGCCAGCGACCTGAATCAGCCCCTGCAAGGGCGGCAGCTCGACACGCCCGAGGAACGCGCCCGCCGTACTGTACACATTGAACGTGGCGCGCTGTCGCCACACCAGCAGGGGGCGTGTGTCACTCGCAGCACGCGGCGTGATGTCGCGCTTTTCTGCTGCCGCAAACACCGACACCCAGATGCGACCGTCGAGGTCAACCCGGATGTCGTTGTAGGCCGGTTTCCGGCTTGGAATCGTGTAGGTGAATCGCCCCTTATCCTGCATCGACATATGCGTCGCCCACTGCTCCCAGTTCGCGCGCTCGCCCGATGTGAGAGCCACGGGCGTCCACGGTTCTTCCACCACCCGTGGTGCGCCCGTGCGTGGCGTGATGGAGAAGCGCATGGTTTCGCCGGTGCCCGCGATGATGGCACCCGTGGGAGACGGCACAACCGTGGGCTCGGGGAGAAATGCCATGTGGCCTCCCTCGGCCAGCATCAGATAAAAGCCGCGCGGTTGGGGCTTGGCGAGTTTGGGAAACGCCACGGGGATTGAGTCAACCAGGCGGCCGTTGGTATCGAACCCGAGAAATCGTGCGCCAGCAGTTGCGTCGTGCCCTTCGGATCCTTCACGGGCACCAGGTTTACGCACGGAGATTCGTACAAACACTCGGCCGGCGTTGTCGGCAAAGAACGATGCCCCACCCCACGTCGTTGCGCGCGGCTCGCTGATGGTCCGATAGAGTTTGCCCGAGGGGGCAAACAGTGAAATGCGCGCCAGTGACGGGTCATGTGTCGCGATGAAGGAGTCCGCGACCACTGTTAAACCAACCACGCTCTGGTATTCCCCAGGCCCCGATCCACGCCGCCCGATCTTCGCGACAAACTTTCCGGCCGCGTCGTACGCTCGCAGTTGATGATCTTTCTGATCGTACGTGTACAGTCGGCCACGCTTGTCCACCGCCATCTCGGTAAGTTGGCCGAACGCATATTCGGGCGGCCCGTCGAGCGAGCCGATGGTGCGGATGGGTGTGAGTCGGACAACACCTGGCTGTTGATCTGATCCGGAGACGGATGGCGCCGGTCGCGCATTGCGTGCGGGTTGCGCGTACGACACGCACACGCTGGTTGCGCACAGACCGAGCGCTGCGCCCACTCGAATCATGTAGCGCGACATTCCGACAAGGTCAAGTGTGGTGGGCATGGTTCTGAAGTGTTGGGTGAACGATGTCGACAACAACATGACGCCCAACCGAGACTTCGTCCAGCGACGAATTCCAACGGCAATGTCCAGTGGCGGATTCCAGCGGCGCATCCCGCCAACCAACCCTCTACACCGTCAACGTCCGCAACAACTGTGTCCCACTCCGGCTCGCCGTGATGCGAGCACCGTCCCGCATTTCCACGCAGAGCCGCACCGGGTCAAACGGAATGAGGGCCGCGACATAGTCGAGGTTGACGGCGTGCGAACGATGGATGCGAATGAAACGCCGCCCGTCGAGTTTCGTGAGCAGCGCCGCGAGCGTGATGGTGAGCAGATGGCGACGGCCGCGCGCGAAAATCGTCACGTAGTCATCTTCCGCTTCCAGACGCTCGATCTCCTGCACCATGATCGGGACGATGCGTCCCCGCTCGCGTACGAACACACGCGTCAACGCACCATGCGTGGCCCGGACGCGTTCCGCCACCGACGTGTCGTCGCCCTCGATCGACAGTGAACGCTCCACTCGCGCAACGGCCGTGGCAAAGCGTTCCGGACCAAACGGTTTGAGCAGGTAGTCTACTGCGCCAAGCTCAAACGCCTGCACGGCATGCGCGTCAAACGCCGTGGTAAACACGACGGCCGGCCGGTGCGCAATACGTTCGAGCACTTCCAAACC
>JBBRDP010000126.1:0-10212 GCA_038203795.1 Gemmatimonadales bacterium | reverse complement strand
ATACAGCACATGCTCGTCGCAGGCAAGCGAAACAATCCAGTTATTACATGGGCGCATCATGCACCTCGCGCCGTCGCGCTATCTCCAACCATACCAACGACCTGCGATCATATTAGCGCACGATTTCACACCGAACTTCGGATTAAACGTACGCGTGACCTGCGCCCAGGGGAGCATACGACCACTGGATTAAGAAATGATGAAACTCCCATCAACAGCCCCCGGAGCATCTGGCGGGTGAACAGCGCACATCCTACGTTCGGCGCCGAGAATGTGCGTGTCAACTGTTGTGTGCACACTGCAACCCGGAATCGTCATGCGTTTGTTCACCAGTGAATGGGTTGGCGCATTGTTGCGCGTATTTACCAGCGTACGCATGGGATCTGTCACTGCACTGCTTGCGCTGATGCTGGCGACGTCTGCAAGCAGTCACGCGCAAGCCCCCGTGGTACTGCGCCCCTCCGACGCGCGCAGCAACGAATCGTTCAACTACATCACCGGCGTACGTGAGCTGGCAGACGGCACCGTGCTCGTGGTGGATGCGCGAGATACACGGGTTGCCGCGGTGAACTTCAGCAACGGGGTAGTACGAACAATCGGCCGCCAGGGATCCGGACCTGGTGAGTACCGTTCGCCCGCACGCATTTTCGCGCTCGCCAACGACTCGAGTCTGCTCACGGAGAATGGTGGGCGCTGGTTTCTGATGTCCGGCGACTCCATTGTCCGTGCACTGCGCGGCGACGACGCCGTGATGACGCGTGCCTTTGGTCGCATGGCACTCGGCGCGGATGCGCGCGGCGGCGTGCTCGCGCTTTCGATCTCCGCTGCCGGTCCCACAAAGCCCACACCGTTCGACTCCGTGCCGCTGGCGCGCATTTCGCGAACCGACGGCGCCGTGCAATCGCTCGCGGTGTTGCGTCCGCTTATGAGTCGAAGTGCAGCCGCACCCGTAGAGAGTCGCGCCGAGGGTCCCGGTGGTGGGTCAGATAAGAAGTATGTGCTACCGGCGGGCGGTACGGATCACGTGGTGGCGTTCTGCGACGGCTGGACGGCCGTGGTACGCCGTGACCCGTTCGCCGTGGAGTGGATTGACGATGCCGGAAAACCGGCCGCGAAGACCGCACCACAAGCGCTCAAGAAGCTGACACCGGCCGATCATGCACCACTGCTGCAATGGTTGTCGGCGCACACCGGCTATCCACCAACCACAGACGTGACCTCGGTGGCGTCGTGGCCGTCACACTCGCCACGCATCGTCGGCGACGCGGAAAGTACGCTCGCACTCGCAAACGGCATGGTGCTCGTGCATCAACCGTCAACGGCCGCGTCGCCGAGCAATACCGCGCAGGTATATACGCGCCGGGGAACGCTGCACACGCAACTCACCATGCCGGTGCCGTATCGTGTTGTGGGTTCCGGACGGGGCGGATGGTACATCGCCGTGCGTCAGGACGACGGGACTGAACGCTTGCAGCGACATCCGGCGTGGGGTGCCACCGACTCGCTGACCTGCAGCAGATAGCGCGCGTTCGTCATCGAGCCGCGAGTGCCGCCGTCCGAGGGCATGTGATACGCGAGCGTCAGCGCGCCGCGACCACCGCGGAATCCCACAACATGTAGCCGCGTTTGGCGATGTTGTGCAGTTCATGGCGAGCATAGCGCATGCGCGTACCCACCGACGACACACGCGACAGCATCACAGGCTTGCCACCGGCAAACTCGATCCAGCCGTATCCGCCGTCGCGCACCGAATCGCCGCGTCCAACCGCGTAGCGTTCGCGCTCCGTGAAATACACAAGCGTTCCCGTGCTGTCGAACTCGTATCGCCGCAGCCCACGCCTCCACGGACTGTAGCTGATCTCTTCGTACACATGCACGGCATGCGGCGGCGTTGCTGTTGAACGCCAGATCGACATGGTGTTGCCCAGAACGAACTGCCCGCTGTCGGGCGCGACCACCGCACCGGCTGCGAGCGAGATGCCCGGCCGAAACACCGGTAACAGTCGCTGCGCCTGGCGCGCGCTGACTTCCGCGGGCGGTGGCACCCTTGTTCCGTGATGCTTGATGCGTTATCATCAGATGCATGCGCACCACACTCGACATCGATGACGACGTGCTTCAGGCTGCCAAGGAGCGCGCCCGACGGGAGCATAAAACCGCCGGCCAGGTGGTTTCGGAGTTGTTGCGTCGGGCGCTTACCACCCCGCCGCCCTCGCGTGTGCGCGAGCCGGCACCTGTCTACGGGTTTCAACCGTTCCCATCGAGCGGCCGTATCGTCACGAACGAGCTCATCGACCAGCTTCGCAGCGACGACGTCTATTGATGCGTGCGCTGTTGGATGTGAACGTGCTCATCGCGCTGCTGGATAGCGATCATGCGTCGCATCACTCGGCGCGGTCGTGGTTTGCCGAACATGCAGGCGCAGGCTGGGCGTCCTGCGCCATCACGCAGAACGGGTGCATTCGCATCATGTCGCACCCCGGCTATCCCAATGCGCGTTCAGTCTTCGAAGTTGCGCAGCGTCTGCGGGCGGCAACGTCGCAGACTGTGCACGAGTTCTGGGCAGAATCTGTCAGCGTTCTCAACCCGAGCATCGTTGACCCGAGTCGTATTCACGGTCCCCGGCAGCTTACCGACGTGTACCTGCTGGCACTGGCCGTCTCCAACAACGCGCGTCTTGTCACGTTCGATCAATCCATAGCGATTGACGCCGTGGTTGGCGCGACCGCGTCTCACCTGGTCGTTCTGTAGCTCATCACTCCCGTGCAGCTCACTGCAGTTACGTCAGGCGTTCAGCGTGGGGGTGCGAGCGGCCGTGATCCAATGTTGGATTTGCCAACGGCCTATTCAACTATGACAGCAGTTCTTCCAACACCAGCATCGTCTTCACGGGAATCTGCTTCTCCGTGAAATACTTCGCCACGATGGCCAGCGCGTCATCCGCTCGCGCGATATTGAGGTACCGCAACAAGTAGCGCACGTCGTCGAGAACGTGAAATTCTTCGCCCAGCCGCATGGCCACGCACTTCATGGCCAGCAGATACTCGGGTTGTGCGATCTACACCCCGCCCACCAGGTAGCGCTCGCCGAACGTGTCGGTAGTGGCGAGTTCTTCGTTCAGCAACTCGAACAGCGCGAGCATGTCGGCGCGTGTCAGCGCGATCGGTTCCGTCATGTTCAGACGCGATCGTCGATGGTGCTGTCGATAAGGATGTTGCGGCGTTTCAAGGGAACCGGCGCCAATCGCAACAGGTGCATGCGCACACACGCCAGCGGCGCGACAAAATGCGGCGTGTCGAGCGGCGCTACGTGAGCAAAACGGCACAATCAAAGCCGGCCACCAGCCCCAACAGTGTTTGCACCGGCGGGCTTGCCAGCAGCTCCACGGCATGAGTCACATCAACGATCAGGCAGGAGCGCGCACCGTAGTCGTACTGCGCATAGAGCGCGGTGAGCTCGCTTGCGTGGATAATCGTTGCTCGTTGCTCGTCGCTCGTAGCACCATGAACGGCGCTGTCGTCGCGCGCAAGCGCCGCGTCGACACGCTGGCGTGCTGCAGCAGAGACGAGCGTGTACAGCGTGTGCCTTGGTCGCATACGTGGCGAATCAACCGTTGATGGCGAGCCCCTGACCTCGGCACCATGCGCGGTGTCACACCCCTCGTCAAGCGAACACAAGCGTGAGCGGTCCGTCGATTCCCGCAACAACAGCGCCGGTCAATACACCGCTCGCCACCCTCACCCCCCGCGCAACTTCCGGCTCATCTCATCAAGCAACTGCCGCTCGTCGCGCGACAGCGACTGCATGCCCTGATCGGCAATCTTGTCGAGGAGCATATCCATGGCCGCACGCGCCGCCACCATGCTCGTGGGCGCGACCGGCGCCACCGCAGCCGGCATCACATTGCGCGTGCGCGACATGGCCGCTTTGCTTTGCGCCACGATATCATCGATCTCGGGTTCACGCTCGCGTGGACGCGACGAATGCCGCGGCACCGCGCGCGGCGGATCGTCGCCGTAGTCGGGCGCCGGGGCGATGCGGCGACGCAACCGATCAATGCTCTGCGCGTTCGGCGTGCGCAAATACAGCCAGCCGCCGAACATGCCACCAAAATGCGCGGCGTACGCGGTACCGCCCACAGCGCCGGCGTTTACCACCACCATCACCAAACTGAGCGCGGCGAGAAACACCACCAGCCAGCGTACCTTCATGGGCACGATGCCAAACAGATAGAGCTCGTCGTCGGGCCAGCGTGAGGCGTACGCCACAGCAACGCCCAGAATCGCCGCCGACGCACCAACAAGCACCCCGGCGCGCGGTGTGAACATCCAGTGAAAGGCCCACCCACTCACGCCACACCACAGATAGAACCACGTAAACGTGGTGCTGCCCCACGCGCGCTCCACTCGACGGCCGAACATCCACAGCATGTACATGTTGAGCGCGAGATGCAGCAGCCCGCCATGCACAAACATGTACGTGACCACGGTCCACAACCGGCGATCGCCCAGATCGGTGGCACGATAGCCCAGCCAGCCGCTCATCAGCGCGTCGCCGGTGAGCGTCGCCTGCAAAAAGGCCACGGCCACGCACAGACCGATGATCCACGCCACGGCCGGTGCGCTACTGCGTTGCGGTTCGTATTCGTCCGGAATGGCGAAAGACATGGTGTGTAGGCGCGTGCGCGTGAACTACCCGCGTCGCCGTGACGCGAGGGCCAACTCCACGATGCGGTCGCAGAGCACGGGAAACAAGAGCCCCGCCGCCGCCGCCGCTTGTGGAATGAGACTGGTAGGTGTCATTCCCGGCAACGTGTTGAGTTCCAGACACCACAGGCCACCGTCGGGGTCCATCCGGAAGTCCACCCGACCGTACCCGCTGAGTCCACACGCCGAGAATGCCTGCAAAGAATACGCGGTGATACGCTCCACCGTTTCCGGCGGCAGATCGGCCACAAACTCGCGCGCCATGCCGGGCGTGTATTTGCACTCGTAATCGTAGAGCGCTTTGGTCGGCACGATCTCGATCACGGGCAGCGTCTGGTCGCCCAGCACGCCAACAGTAAACTCGCGACCCGCGACGAATCGCTCCACCATCACGGCATCATCGAACCTGTAGGCCTCTTCGATGGCCGTTTGGAGCTCGTTTGGACCATTGACGATACTGAGCCCCACCGTGCTGCCTTGACGCGACGGCTTCACCACGGCGGGCCAGCCCACGTGCTCGGTCACCAACGACGCGTCGAGCGGGGTGCCGCCGAACGGCGGCGCCATCAGCCAGTCGGCCGTGGGGACGCCGGCGAAACGCAGCACAATCTTGGTGAGGTGTTTGTCCATCGACAGCGCGCTCGCCAGGTGGCCGCTCCCCGTGTACGGCACGCCCGCGAGGTCGAGCGCGGCTTGCACGGTGCCGTCCTCCCCCTGCCCACCATGCAAGCCGAGCACCACACATTCCGTCGTTCGGATGGCGGAATGCGTGATCCAATCGGCCGACAGCGACCGGTGCCGCAGCTCCGCGAGCTCGGCGAGCGGCGGCGGATTCCGGCCCACGCCAGCGGCCAGCATTGAGCGCTCGGTGTCCGCCGACAGCGCCCCAAAGGCGGGGTCGAAACAGGTGACCTCATGCCCCACCTCGCGCAACGCGGCGGCCATGCGCAGGCCCGTGGAGAGCGAGACATCACGTTCGGCAGACACACCGCCGAGCAGCACCGTCAGACGCATTGCAGAAGGTCCGGGAGAAGAAAGAGTCAGAATGCGGTACGAAACGCGAACGCGACGCGACCATCCCGGAGCACGGTGGGCGCCAACGAGAAGCCGCCGGGTAGCGCTGACCGTGCGCCCGATCGATCAAGAATCGACGCGCCACGCTGCGAACGGTTGGCGTACCAAAGCGCTTCGAGCGCGGCCGCCAACGTTGCGCCGGCCGCCGCCGCGACCCCCGGTACAAAGTACTTCCGTTCCGTACTCGATACGGTGTACGGCGCCGGTACCCCGTTGGGATCGACATACGGAATGATCTGCTCGGTTGTTTGTTGTGTGAGCGCGGTACCGATTGCACCGGCAACGACAGCGAGTATGAGCGTGCCTCGCACCGGACGCTGCGTGTAGTACTGACCAAAGCCCGGCATGATACCGCGCAGCAACGCCGCACTCGGCGAATACACCGGACGACGCAACACATCGATGGCGCGCGCGGTGGCGACCCGTTCTTCCACGGTGCCGGCGGCCGCGCGGTAGATCTCCAGATCAGCGAGTGCGTTGGCGCGTTCACCAATGGCCGAGCGTGCGAGCCCACGATTGAAGTGGCCCTCGGGCGCGGCCGGAGCCAACCGCACCACTTCGTCGAACGCGCGCACGGCCGCGGCGTAGCGGCGCTCGTCCATGAAGCCGAGCCCAAGCCGGAACGCCACGCTCGCATCTTCGGCGCGTTGACGCGCGTCGTTGGGCACAAGACGCGTGAGGCGTGTACGCGCGTCGGCGGCTTCAGTGCCGTTGGGCGCGAGCACGAGATAGCGACAATACGAGCCGATGGCGGGCAGTGTATCGGCGAGTTCTTCGTGCGCGCGCGCGAGGTCGTAGGCGAGTCGTTCGTCGGTGGGATTGAGCGCGGCGGCGCGCACGAAGGACGCACGTGCAGCGGCCTGGTCGCCAATCAACGCGGCCTCCTGCGCCGATGCGGCGAGTCGACGTGCTTCGGCGTTGTTGCGCGGCGTGGTTTGGTCGGCGGCGATTGGCGCGAGATCGCAGCCCGGCGCCGCGCCGGTGGTGAGAGTGCGTTTGGGTTGCAGCAACTGCGCGTGCAGCGCGTGTGTGGGCCACGCACTGACGCACACGCTCACGAGCAGCAGCCTCAGGAACCCCGCGCGCCACGTGGTACGCGGTGCTGCGTGCTCAGCGCACGATGACACTTGTCGTTCCACTCACGCCCTCCGTTGTCGCGGTAATTGTCGCGGTGCCCACGCCGACGCCGATCAAGACGCCTGAACTCGTCACGAACGCGACCTGTTGATTGCTGCTCTGCCATACGATGCTGCGATCAGGCACGAGTACTCCACCCGATGTACGCGCTGTGGCCGCCAGCTGTAACTGTTGATTCACCGTGAGCTCTGGTGCATTCGGCGTGATCGTAACGGTTGCCACAACCGGCGCACGCACGGTGATGGTGCTGAATCCGGTGATGCCATCCACACTCGCCGCAATCACCGCGACACCGGGTGCCAGGCCCGACACAACACCCGCAGTCGTGACGGTGGCGATGTCGGGTGCGCCACTCGTCCATGTCACGGTGCGATTGCTCAGCACGACACCGCTCGCGGAACGCGCCTGCACGGTGAGGGCGCGCGAGGTGGCCAGCGGCACGTCAGCCACGGCGGGAAGGATCTGCACGGTGGCGACCGGTACATCGATCACGGTCACGAGCGCCGAGGTGCTGCGTCCGTCGCTGGTGGCCGTGATACGTGTGGTACCGCGAGCAATCGCGGACACGACACCTTGTGTTGATACAGTGGCAACCGCCTGATTGTCGCTGCGGTATACCACGACGCGGCCGGGCAGCACGTTGCCGAATGGATCGGTGACTTGCGTGGTGAGCGTGACCGTGCTGCCCACTTCGAGGGTACTCGTGCCAGGCGTGAGCGTAATGGCGTTGGCGAGGCGCGCCAGCACCACAATGGTCGCTTGCCCCACGCGTCCTTCACTCACGCCAATCACCGATACGTTTCCCGGAGCGAGCGCCGTCACGACGCCCTGCGACGAGACCCGGGCAATTTCCGGATCGTTGACGCTCCAAGCCACCGGGCGACCGGTCAGCAGTGCGCCATCAGCATCACGCACAGTCGCCGTCAGCGCTCGATCGGTACCCACCGCGAGCGTGTCCCGGCTCGGCGTGATCGTCACGGTGGCCACGGGTTCCGGAGTAACGGTGACAGCGGCTTGGCCGCTGCGTCCTCCGCTGGTGGCGGTGATGGTGGTCGCGCCCGGTGCAACTGCAGTGACTACACCCTGTGCGCTGACCGTAGCGACGGTTGCGTCGCTCGTGCGCCAGCTGATGGGGCGATTGGCGAGGGTGTTACCGTCAGCGTCGAGTGCGCGCGCCTGCAGCGGTGCGGTGCGATTTACGCGCACGGACACTGCCACGGGCGTCATCTGCACACTCGCGACTTCACGCTCGGTGACGGTGATCGTGGCGACGGCACTCTGACCCGCCGCGCTCGCCGCAATGCGCACTTCGCCGGCTGCGCGCGCGGACACAACACCGGCACTGGAGACGGTGGCGATTTGCTGATTGTTGCTCGACCATGTGATCTGACGCGTGGTAATGAGTTGTCCGTCGGCGTCGGTGGGACGCGCGACGAGCACGACGGTGCGTCCGGCTTCTACGGTCGCCGTCGGGGGCGTGAGGTTCACCTGCGCAACGATGGGTGTGTCGGTGATGTCGGCAGCAGTGCAGGCGGCAACTGCGAGAACGAGTGCTGCGCTGAGGGCGAGGTGCACGCAGAGGTGCATGCAATGGTGCATGCAATGGTGCATGCGACGAAGCGGGCGCGCAGTTCGTGTGATGAGGCGCATGCGTTATCGCTCCTCACTGCGGCGCGCCGCAGCCACTGGAGCGAACTCTTGGGGTGCGACGGTGGGTCGTGTATCCATGCGTATTGGGTCGGCACGTGTTGCAGTACGGTACGACACGTTGTCGCGGTTAACGATCTCGTGCTCACGCCACGGATCTTTTGTCGCCGATGCAAACAGCGCGGCATCGAGCGGGGGGGTGCCCGTCGCGGTAAACATTACCGGACTTCCCGACAAGGCAACCGCAGTGGCGGTGACCGTATTCTCGCTGGGCGCACCGCCGAGTGTCCAGCTGGTCAGTGTGGCTATTCCAGCGGCATTCGTGAGCAACGTATCGGTCGCGACGGGTACGATCGCACCGCCGCCGAGTGTGACGGCGAATGCAACCTTCACGCTGCTGACGGGATTGCCGTTCGCATCACGCACGCGCACACTGGGCGGCGCCGCCACGGCGGTGCCCGCTTCCGCGATCTGCGTGAGCACCGAGGCCGCTTCGATACTGTCGGCCGCGCCGGCGGTCACAGTGATCGTCGACGAGGTGGCAGTGAGCGCGGGTGTGACGGTGCCGAACTCGAGCGTGTGTACGCCGACTCCGACGCCCGTGAACGTGAGATCGGTGAACGTGGCCACGCCAGCGGTGGCCTGCACCGTCGTGGTGCCGGTGAGTGTGGCGTCACCCGAGGCGCGTACCACGTTGACATTGAGCGAGGCCGGCGCACCGGTCTGGATGAGCAGTCCCGCATTGTCGAGAATGTGCACCACCGGTTGCGTGCTCAACACAGCGCCACTCACTGCGCCAGCAGGCTGCGTGGTGATCTCAAGCGAGGCCGGCACCTGCGTGACGGTGATACCGTTGGAGGTGGTAGCGGTGAGGCCGGTCGCGCTGAACTCGAACGTGTGCCCGCTGACTCCGTCAATACGCAGATTGCTGTACGTCGCGACCCCGTTGATGGCGTTCACGGTTTGCGTGCCGACGAGTGTACCGGTGCCCGACGAGATTGTTACGGTGACCGCATCCGTGGCAGTGTTCACAAGATCGCCGTTGGCGTCACGCACCTCGACGCGCGGTTGGGTTGTAAGCACGAGGCCGCTCACCGCTCCATCGGGCTGCGTGGTCAGCGCCAGCTGCGTCTCGGCCGGTGCCGGGTTTCCTATCACGAAGTTTCCAGACGTGACGTTGAGGGCCGGTGTGGTACTGTTGAAGCGTAAGCGATGCGCGCCGTTCCCGACAATTGCAAGAGTGGTGTACGTCGCAACACCGTTCACGGCGTTGATGCTCGTCGTGCCGGTGAGCGTGCCATTGCCATTCTGAATCACGGCGGAGACCGACAGTGTCGCTCCCGTGCCACTTGTCACGACGAGGCCTGCATTGTCGAGCACGCGCACCACCGGCTGCGTGGTAAACGCCACACCGCTCGCCGCACCAGTCGGTTGTGTTTGCACCGCCAGCGAGGCCGCTACCTGCGTAACCGTGAAGCTCCCGGATGTGGCGTTCGTCAGCCCGGCGGCCGCGAACCGCAGGGTATGCGCGCCACTACCGTCCACGCGCAGATTCGTGAACGTTGCGATGCCGTTCACCGCGTTCACCGTTTCCGTGCCGACGAGCGTACCGTCGCCGCTGGCCACGATAGCGGTGACGGCGCTCGTT
>JBBRDP010000125.1:0-10394 GCA_038203795.1 Gemmatimonadales bacterium | reverse complement strand
TGACGTGACCGTAGCGCGTCTCGAAGACATATTACCAGTCGAAGCGGATCTCGCGCAGCGGCGGCTGCGACCGGTGGAGTTGGATCTGCGTTTCCGAGACCAGGTGATCGCCAGACTGCCATGAACACAGATCCCATTGTTGCTGCACTCGATATCGGTACGGCCCACACCACGGCGCTCGTTGCGTCGGTGGGCGGCGACCTGCCACGTTTTCCCATGTTGCGAATTCTTGGCGTCGGTCGAGCGCGCACGCAGGGCTTGCGACGCGGCGTCGTCTCGAACATTGAAGAGGCCACGCACTCGATCAAAGAGGCACTGGGCGAGGCCACTCGGCACGCCGGCGTGTCGGCCGATTCACTGTATGTCGGGATCGCCGGCGAGCACGTACGTGCCATGTGCAGCACCGGTGTGGTGGCCATCAGCGGCGACGACATTGTGCGCGCCGATGTCGATCGCGCCAATGAGGTCGCGCGTGCGCTGGCCATTCCGCAGGACCGCGAGTTATTGCACGCGATTCCGCAGGAGTATCGGGTTGATCAGGCACTCGGCATTCGCGATCCCGTGGGGATGGTGGGCCTGCGACTCGAAACCGAGATGTATCTGGTGACGATTGGCAGTGCGCCCGCGATGAACTTGCGGCGCAGCGTCGAGAAGAGCGGTTACAAGGTCAAGGAGCTCGTCCTCGAGCCACTCGCCAGTGCGTTGGCCGTGCTCAGCGAAGAAGAGAAGGAAGCCGGTGTGGCGCTCGTGGAGCTCGGTGCCGGCACGACCGATGTCGCCATTTTTCACGAAGGCAAGATCCGTCACATCGGATCGCTTGCGTATGGTGGCAACAATGTCACCGGCGATATCGTGCAAGGCCTCGGTGTCACGCAGCACGACGCTGAAGCGCTCAAGGAAGCGTATGGGTGCGCGTATGAGCCGCTGCTGGCGGGCGATGAACTCATTGCTGTGCCGGCGAACGCGCAGCACGGAGAGCGGCATCTGTCGCGCGAGCTGATGTCGCACATCATTCATCAGCGCATGGACGAGATTTTCCATCTGGTGCAGCGTGAGATCGAGACTGCGGGCTACAGCGGCACGCTGGCGTCGGGCATCGTGCTCACGGGCGGTGGGGCATCGCTGGAAGGGGCGGCCGAGCTGGCGGCCGACGTGTTCAGCGTGAACGTGCGCGTGGGTGTGCCGGCTGGGCGGCTGAGCGGGCTGCGTGAACTCATTGATGAGCCGCGGTTCGCGACGGTGACCGGCCTCGCGTTGTATGGCGCGCACCGCATGGCGCTGGGTGGCGCGGTGGTACGGCGGGCGGGACTGTCGGGCACGGGTGTCGACAAGCTCGCGCAGCGCGTGAAGGATTGGTTGCAGGATTTTTTCTGATCGTGTGACGAAGTTCCGGGTGCTGTGCATCACATCGCTGATGGCGATGCCCGTCGTGTGGACAACCGCTCTTGACACCGGTCGTACTTTGGAATCCGAAGAGAGAGTTTTCTTCGCTGAAGCCGTCGCATGTTCGCGGCTCGCAACGTATATTCTTCTCGCCGGCACCACTCCCACCTTTGGTCGTCGCAACGCCGCCTGTTGCCACGCACCAACCGTGTCCCCTTTGCGCCTCGATTGCCCCGATGGAGCTACCCCGCATGCCGTTTGAGTTGGAGGAGAGCGCTTCGCAGAACGCCCGGATGAAGGTGGTCGGCGTTGGTGGAGGCGGTGGGAACGCCGTCAATCGCATGATCGAGGAGCATCTGGAAGGCGTCGAGTTCATTTCGGTGAACACCGATGCGCAGGCGCTCATGCACTCCAAGGCCGACGTCAAGATCCAGATCGGCAAAAAGCTCACGCGCGGTCTCGGCGCTGGCGCCCGTCCCGATATCGGGCGCCAGGCGATCGAAGAAAGCAAAGACGAAATGTCGCGCGTGGTGCAGCACACTGATCTCGTGTTTGTGACCTGCGGCATGGGCGGTGGCACAGGTACCGGCGCCGCGCCGGTGATCTGTCAGCTCGCGCGCGACGCGGGCGCGCTCACGGTTGGCATCGTCACGCGTCCGTTCCTGTTCGAAGGGCGCAAGCGTATGCGACAGGCCGAAGAAGGCATCGCCGAAATGCGCAAGCACGTCGACACGATGATCATCGTGCCCAACGAGCGACTGCTGGCCGTGGTGGGGAAGGGCATCCCGTTCCACGAAGCACTCAAGAAGGCCGACGAAGTACTGCTGCACGCCACGCAGGGCATCTCGGTTCTCATCAGCGAGACCGGCCTCGTCAACGTCGACTTCGCCGACGTGCGTACGGTCATGGAAAATGGTGGCTCCGCGCTCATGGGCACGGGCGTCGGGCGCGGTGAAGCGCGCGCGACGGAAGCCGCCCAACAGGCGATTGCGTCTCCACTGCTCGACAACGTGTCCATCGCGGGTGCGACCGGCGTTCTGGTCAACATCACCGGAGGTGAAGACCTCACCCTCGGCGAAGTGCACCAGATCAACGAGATCGTGCATGATGCCGTGGGCGATGACGCCGAAATTATTTTTGGTGCGGTGCACGAGCCGGCCATGCAGGGTGAAATCCGCGTCACCGTCATTGCGACCGGTTTCGATCGATTGCTGCAGGGTGGGTTCGGAAACGGTGCGCTGGGCAGCGGATTCGGCTCACCCACGCCAGCGCACGCCCCTGCGGCGCGCAATCCGGCGGTGCTGCCGTTCCCCGCGCAGCGGGACCGTTCAGCGGTCGTGAGACCTCCGGCGGCCCCCACGCGTCAAGTCCGTGAGGCCGCGCCGCCTGCGGCTCGTCCCATCCGCCCTAACGTTCCGCCGCCCGCCAGCGTAGAGTTGGACGACATGGAAATCCCGACATTCATTCGGAGACAGATGGATTGAAACAGGCGCTCACGAAGGTACTGGTGGTCGGAGGGCTTGTTGTCCTCGCCGCTGGTGCTCTGGCAATCGGGCGCCCGGTCCCGCAGCGTACTGTCGGCGACGTGTTGGTCGCCCCGGAACCTGCCGAGCCGGTGATCTCGGAACGCACCGACACGATTCACAGCGGCGAGCCTCTGCTCGCGGTGTTGCAGCGATCGGGACTCGACATCGACGAGGCCAACCGCGCGATTGCGGATCTTTCGTTGCTCGACGCGCGACGTGTGCGTGCCGGTACCGAAGTGGTGGCGCTCGTACATCCGGATTCCGGTGTGCAGCGCGTCACCTTTCAACTGGCGATCGACCGGGTCGTGCGACTGGTCCGCACCGGTGAACGATGGACGGAAACCGAAGAACGCCTGCCCTGGACGACGGATACCGTCGCCGTGGCAGGCGTGATCAGTTCCACGCTCACCGGCGCCATCGTGAGCGCAGCCAGCGAGTTTCCGGAAAAGGTGCGCGCTGAACTCGCCTACGGTATTGCCGATGTGCTCGAATACCGCGTCGATCTGAGCCGCGATCTGCGCGTTGGCGATTCCGTCACGGTGCTTGTCGAACGCGAAACAGCGCCGAACGGACTGCAGCGTCCCGGCCGCATTCTCGCCACGCGCGCGAACATCGCCGGTCGGGCGATTGATGCCGTGCGCTTCGACGACGCCAATGGCCGAGCCCAGTTCTATGACGCAGACGGCAAAAGTCTGCGCGCCGCATTCTTGCAGGCACCGCTCGATTTTCGTCGCATTTCCAGTGTGTTCGGATCGCGCAAACATCCCGTCCTCAAAACGTGGCGCCAGCACAACGGCGTGGACTACGCGGCGTCGTCCGGCACGCCGGTGCGCGCCATCGGCAACGGTAAAGTGATCTTTGCCGGATGGAAAGGCGGCTACGGTCGCACCGTTGAAATTCGCCACAGCAACGGCATGGTCACGCGCTACGGACATCTCAACTCCATCGCGCGCGGCGTTCGCAGTGGCGCTGCCGTCAATATCTCGAGCACCATCGGCACGGTTGGCATGACGGGACTCGCCACTGGTCCGCATCTGCATTTCGAAACGCTGGTCAACGGCGTGCATAAAGATCCGCGCACGACGCTCCGCAATGTGGGCGGGGAACCGCTGCCGTCGTCGCAAAAGGCGGCCTTTGCACTGCGACGGAACGCCCTCTTCGCCGATCTCACCACGCGCGTGTTTGCGCTGCAGGATCAGAAGCTTCGCCCGCAGACGCCCGGCGCCAATGGTGTGCGCCGCGCCGAAACACGCGCCGCCGGCGCAAGCAACTGACGCCCGGCTGGACACGCGCTCGCGTCGGGCAGTGGTACCTACGCGATCGCGTGACCTGCACTTTCCCACGCGCATGAGCCGCGTCGCAGCGTTCCAACGGGCACGCTCGTGATACCGTGGATGCTCGCTGCGATCGTCGCGCTAATCGGCGCGTGGATCGCCTACGGCCCGCTGTGGCGTTCCCGGTTTGCCGCACGCGGCTCCCTCGCCGCTGATCTTTCGCGCCCTGCAGCGTCCAAAGCCGCGACCTCACTCCTGCTCGGCGCGCTCCGCTTCGGCGCGTACTTCGCACTGCTTGCGATGCTGTTCGGAGCGCCGGCTGGCCGGCCAACTCCGCTGGCGCCGCTCACCGTGCTCGATGTGTCGCAGAGCTTCACGCGTGCAAATGACGGCGCGTTGTGGCGCCTCGCCCTCGACTCGCTTGCGGCCAGCCCGGGCGATAGTGTGCTGCTCGCGGGCGATTCAGCACGACTCGTGTCCCGCAGTCAGGCATCCGCGACTCCACCGGCAGATCTCGCCAGCCGATTGCAGCCGGCACTCGATGAAGCCACGGCGCTCGGCCGAGCGGTCACGGTGATTACCGACGGCGAACTCGACGATCCCACGTCACTGCTGCAGCTGCCGGCGGGTTCGCGCGTGGTGCGGCTTGATCGCACAACACACACTGATCTCGCGCTCGCCAATCTTGAGGTGCCGGCGTTTGCCACCGGAGGCGACACCATCGACGTGCACGCCACCGTGACAGCCGGCAACGACACGGTACGCGGTGGCTCGCTTTCGGTGCGAATCGCCGATGCCGAACTCGCCCGCGTGGCCGTGCAGTCGCTCGATCCGTTCGCTGCACGGCGCATCACCTTGCGTGTGCCGCTGCCGCGCGGCGCGGGAGAGCGGGCCTTGGTCGTGGCACTGAATGCGGCGTCTGATATCGAGCCACGCAACGATACACTCGTCGCGAACGTCGACATCAGCGATCGTCCGCGCGTGGTGTTCGTGACCACGGCGCCCGATCTTGATGTCCGAGAAGTATTGCGCGTCATGCGTGGGAGCGTGATGCTCCCCACGCGCGCGTATCTGCGTGTCGCACCGGGCATCTGGCGCGAAGAAGGCACGCTCGCGCCGATCAGTGAAGCCGATGTGCAGAGTCGCGCTCGCGAAGCCGGACTGCTCGTGTTGCATGGCGATACGACATGGAGTGGGATTGCCGCGCAGCGCCGTGGTGCGATGATCACGTGGAAGTCGGCACCGCCGCCAGCCGCTCCGCGTGCGGGCGAGATTGCGCGGCCCACGGAATGGTTTGTGTTTCGTGCCCCCGCGTCTCCACTGTCGGCGATGTTATCCGGCTTGCCGTTCGATTCCTTGCCGCCGCTCGATGTGGGCGGTGCGGTGCTCGGCGGGGTACCGCTGCTCGAAGCGCGCGTGGGGCGAAGCGGCGAGGCGCGGGCGATCGCCGCCGTGTCCACGGCGCCCGGGCCGCGACGGCTTCGCGTTGCCGGGTCCGGATTTGCGTCGTGGGCACTGCGCGAGGGACGCGCCTCCGATGCGTTCACGGCGCTCTGGGGCGCTATATTTGACTGGATGGCTGTCTCAGAAGGCGATGCGAACGTTGCCTCGCTGAGTGGCAATGTGCTTCGCGCTGGTGAGCCACTGCGATGGCGCCGCGGCGGGGCCGACAGCGTCGCGTTCGTCGTGGTCACGGCGGCTGGTGGTTCGCCTGATACAGTGCGATTACAGTTTGGCGAAGGTGCCGACGTCGTCAATACATACGCATTGATGGCCGGTGCGTACACGGTGCGGTCGGGCAATGTGTCGAGGCAAGTGATCGTGAACCCATCGCGTGAGCTCGTGCCCCGTGCGCCGACTGTCTTGCCTTCAGTACCCGCAGACGGCGAAGCATCGCTCGCGGCCCGACCGCTGCTCGAGCGCACGTGGCCCATCGTGCTGGCGCTCGTGCTGCTCAGTGTCGAATGGCTGCTGCGACGACGTGTTGGTTTGCGCTAAGCGTCGATTCTCTTTGATCCCGGAACATCATGGCTCGTTTGTTCAAGCGTGACGGGGACACCCCCAAGCGCTCACTCTGGCAGCAGGTCAAGGATCTCGCGCGCACCGATTTTGGTGTGCTGCTTCGCGGCGGTGTTGATCCCGGATCACTCGAGGCGCTCGAGACCATGCTGCTCGAAGCCGACTTCGGCGTGCCCACCACGCTCAAGCTGGTAGAAGACGTTGAGCGACTCGCCAAACGTGGTGACATCAAAACCGAAGACGAGTTTCGTGAGGCGCTGCGTGTTGGCATTCGTGATGCGTTGAGCGCGGGACACAGCGATCCCGCGCTGCACGTGTCACCCACTGCGCCCACGGTACTGCTCGTGATCGGCGTGAACGGTGCCGGCAAGACCACGTTCATTGGCAAGCTGGCCACGCGTCTGCGCGGTGAAGGCCGCCGAGTGCTCGTGGGCGCGGGCGATACGTTTCGCGCGGGCGCGATTGATCAGCTGCGCGTATGGGCGGAACGCGCTGGCGCTGATTTCGTGGGTGCCAAGGCCGGAGCAGATCCGGCTGCCGTGGCATTCGATGCGATCGATGCTGCGGCCACACGTGGTTGCGATGTGGTCATCATCGATACCGCCGGACGCTTGCATACGAGCAGCGATCTCATGACCGAGCTCAAGAAAATTCATCGTGTGCTCGGTAAGCGACTGGCCGATGCGCCGCACGAAGTGTTGCTGGTGCTCGATGGCACCATCGGGCAGAATGCGATCGCGCAGGCACGCACGTTCAGCGCCGCAGTACCGGTGACAGGGCTCGTCGTCACCAAACTCGATGGCACGGCCAAGGGTGGTGTGGTGGTGGCCGTACACGAAGCGATCAACGTGCCCATCAAGTTTGTGGGGATGGGTGAAAAAGCCACTGATCTTGAACTGTTTGACGCTGATCGTTTTGCCACGGAGCTCGTCTCGTCGTGACCGACGCGGAGGACGCGGCACGTCGGCGCCGCCGAACCGGGCCGCCGCCGCGACTCACGCTCGACACGCCGGTCACCTATCTCAAGGGCGTCGGTCCGGCCCGCGCTGAATCGCTGCAGCGACTTGGCATCAAGGTGGCTGGTGATTTGCTGCGCCACGTGCCGCATCGCTATGAAGACGCGAGCACGGTCACACCAATCGCGCGATCTGCCGTTGGTGCTGATGTCACGGTACTCGGGCAGGTGGTGGCCACCGGTATTCTGCCAACGCGCAAGGGACTGCGCGTCTTTCAGGCGGTCATCAAAGACGCGTCGGGGTTGCTCGAACTCGCGTGGCCCGGCCAGCCGTTCCTCGAGCGCACGATCAGCAAAGGGGACTGGCTGTTGTGCACCGGTGAAGTGCGCTTTCATCACGGCCGCCGACTGCAGCCTCGCGAGTTTGTGAACCTCGGTGCGGGTGACGAAAGCTCACTCGAAGGGCGCGTGCTCGCGGTGTACCCGGCCACCGAAGGACTGAGTGTACGGTGGTTGCGCACGCTCGTGGACGCTCATCTCGATGCGCTGCTGCCGCTGGTCAGGGAGCCGCTGCCGGCGGCGCTGCTCGAGGAAGCAGGCGTGCTACCGCTCCCCGAGGCGCTCCGCCGTGTGCATCGTCCCGCATCCGTCGCCGACGCTCGGCTCGGTCGCGCACGACTGGCGTGGGAAGAGCTCTTGTGCGTGCACTTGTTGCACCGGCGCGCGAACACGATTGCGCGTGAAGCACGCACCGGCACGGAGTTCGAAAATCGCAAACTGCTCACGCGGCAGTTGCGGGAGCAGTTGCCGTTTGCGCTCACCTCGGCGCAGGTGCGTGCCGTGCGCGAGATCGTGGCTGATTTGTGCAGCCCCAAGCGCATGCATCGGTTGCTGCAAGGTGATGTGGGCAGCGGGAAAACTGTGGTCGCGCTCTTCGCCGCGATGCTCGTGATGGAAAACAACGCGCAGGTGGCGCTCATGGCACCGACGGAACTGCTCGCTGAACAACACGCGCGTACCGCTGAGAAGTTGCTCGCGCCATTGGGTATCTCTCCCGTGTTGCTGACCGGTCGACTTGGTGCGAAGGATCGCCGCGCCGCGCTTGCGCGACTGCAGGCGGTGGAGCCGGTGCTCGCCATTGGCACACACGCGCTCTTTCAGAATGATGTTGCGTTTGCAAAGCTTGGGCTGGTGATCATCGATGAACAGCATCGTTTCGGCGTGGAGCAACGCGCCGCACTCGGCGCGAAAGGAGTCGATGACACGCCTCCCGATGTGCTGCTGATGACCGCGACACCAATTCCCCGATCACTCGCGCTCACGCTGTACGGCGATCTCGACGTCTCCACGCTCGACGAACGGCCGCCGGGTCGGCAGCCCGTGACCACGGCGCATCGACGCGAATCGGGGCGCGCGCGTGTGTTCAGCTTCGTGGAAACGGAGTTGCAGGCCGGTCGGCAGGCCTACGTGGTGTATCCGGTGATCGAGGCGTCCGAGAAGACCGACCTTCGCGATGCCACGAGTATGTACGAGGCACTCGCAGCCGGTCCGTTCGCGTCGCGTCGCGTGGCGCTGTTGCATGGACGCCTGCCCGCGGACGAGCGGGATGTCATCATGCGTGCATTTCGTGATGGCGTGATCGCCGTGCTCGTGGCCACCACGGTGATCGAAGTGGGAATCGATGTGCCGAACGCCACCGTGATGGTAATTGAGCACCCCGAGCGGTTTGGTTTGTCTCAGTTGCACCAACTGCGCGGACGCGTGGGGCGGGGCGCCGAGCAGTCGTACTGCATTCTGCTCGGCGACGTTGGGTCTGATGCAGCCGAGCGCCTCAAAGTGGTGGTGGATACAGAAGATGGCTTCGAGATCTCTCGCGCCGACTTGCGCACGCGCGGCATGGGCGATCTATTCGGTGCGCGGCAGTCCGGGTTGCCGATGTTTCGCATTGCCGATCCGATCGCCGACGAAGCACTCAATGTGTCGGCGCGTGTTATGGCCGAGCGCATGCTTGAATCCGATCCCAACCTGTTGCGTAAGGAGAATGAGGGCGTGCGGCAGTTGCTCACGGTCTCGTACGCACGGGCGCTGGAGTTGTTCAGAGTGGGGTAGTGGCGCGGTGTAACGGGCATTTCGCTGAACGGAGATCGTGCATGACCGAATTCCGTGTGATGGCGCTGTGTGGTGTGTTGTTGAGTCTGTCGGCGTGCGCCGGAGAAGCGGAACGCAGGCGGGTGTCGGCCGTGGCTGCCGCATGCGGCGCCGACACGAGCGCGTCATCCGCGCGCCGCACCCGCGAACTGGTCATCCCTGACGACGAACCACCGTGCGACATCGTGTTGGTCCCCACGGGTATCGTGTTGGCGGCCGATCCGAATGGAAACCATCCCGATCCCGGTAGTTTTCACGCGCGCGATTCGCGCGGTCGTTTTTATAGCAACAGTGTCTCGGAGCCTGGTGTGATTGCCGTGTGGGACAGCACGGGGCAGTTCTCGCGTAGCATCGGACGCGTTGGCGAAGGGCCCGGCGAGTTCGATCGGTCCGTCATTCAGCCATGGGCACTCACTGGCGATACGCTCGTGTTCTACAATAGTCGGCGTTTTACGATTGTCGACGGAGCGGGCGGGCTGATTGGCACGATTCCTTCACGTTTGCCCATGACGCTGCACCCACAGTCATATCGCGGTGGCGCCGGGCGGCTTGGTGCTTGTCGGAGAGGGCTACCGAAGCAGTATGGGACGATCGTTGTCGCTGGTCACGATGTCCGGTGAACATATCCGCAGTTTCGGTGATTCGTCGCCGCCCAGTGCAACGGGAGAACCGGGCGGAGAGCGCGCCGTCACCATGCAGTCTGACGATTGCTTCTGGGCGAGCTTGCTGCCGCACGAGGGATACGCGCTCGAGCACTGGACGTATGACGGCGACTGGGTGCAGTCGATTCGGCGTGAGGCGCCATGGGTACCGCGCGTATTGAACGCGCCGGCGCCCGCTACGCACACTCGGGCGTTGCCGTTCAAGGTTGCCTCGCTCAGTGTTGACGAGGACGGCCTGTTGTAGGTCCTGACCTTACGGGCGAAAGACGATGTGGATCTCAACGTGCGCGTCGACAACGATTCTGCGAGGTCTGAGCTGTTTGATGTGCGACTGGAAGTAATTGATCCGGTGGCGGGACGCGTGCTCGCACGACTGGGTCCGATATCAGGGCTCGGCATCTACACGGATTTTCCGCGTCAGTTCGCG
>JBBRDP010000124.1:0-10474 GCA_038203795.1 Gemmatimonadales bacterium | reverse complement strand
TGAGCGACGCGTCATCACCAGCGGAGTTCGGAATTCACCACGGTTCGCGCACACAGCAGGGAATCACCCTGGCGCTCGCGACCGTGCTTGCTTGCGCGGTCGTCGTGCTTGTGAGCGTCGACGCGTGGCGCTGGCCCTATCAATACGGTGACGATCTCATTCTTGAGGTCTCGACCTCGCAGCGTGCGCCGCCATGCTGGCCTTTCAACTGTTTGCGTTGCTGTTGATTGCGGCGGCACTGCTCATTGTCACGGTGCGCACGCTGCGCGCACAGTCCTGGAGCGTACGCGAGTTGTTGCGTGAGACGTTCATCGTGGGGTCGTCCGGCGTTGCAGGAGCGATCGCTGGACTTCTGCTCGGCTATGCGTTCAACGACGCGGCGTTTGGCCACTTCGGGGTGGATATCGCCGGCTGGCGACAGGCGGCCGGCGCATCCGATAGCCGTGCAGCACTCGCGGCCGCGAATTTGCGCGAGGTGCTCTCTGCGGCCTCCCGTGCCTCCGGGCACCTGCTGTGGCCGGTCATGCTTGCCGCCACCGGTGCGTGGAGTGTGCTGGCCGTACGCGGACGCGGTGATGTTCGCATCGTGTGGCTCGTGCTGGCGATGCTCGTTGGTGTGGTGCTGGCGCCTGTCTCGGTTGCCCTGCTGTCGGGTGCGCCGGTTCAAGAGCGGCGCGGCGGTCTGACCGTCTGGTTTGCGGCGATCACCGCGCTCGTGCTCCTGGCCAACATTGGCGCGGCCCGGTGGCGCGCGAGCGCGTTCAGCGTGATCGCCGCGATGACGACAATGGCGATGTGGCTGACCGGCCAGGAACTTGCGAGTTGCAGTCGCATCCGTCAGTCGCACGACGTGCATCTGGCGTTCATCGCGCAGGACGTGCGTTCGGCGCTCGGCGCCGCGGCGCGCGCGCGTTCGCTCATCGCCATCGGAAAGCATCACCCGTTCGACTCGCTGGGCAGTCATGATGAATGGCGGGTGCGGGCCTTGCTGCGTTCGCGTCTCGAGCCGGTGCTTGTGGGTAGCGTCGTGTACTGCGCGTCCACGTCGTGCGAAGCGCTGCGTGCACAGTCGCTACCATCCAGTGTGGAGACGCAACCGGTGTACCCGAACACGGGTTACATCCGTCAAACAGGAGACGTGCTCCTGCTCAGATTCGGTGACCAATCGTCACCGCGTCCCCGATTGGTGCCACCGACGTCTCGCTGATCACGCACTTCGTCTTGCCTGTGTAGTACCCGAGGCGCAGCTTTGAGCATTCTCCCCGCATCACACCTCTCGCCTCACGCCCAAGACATGCCTGTTACGCCGGGCCGCCTCCTGTCCGAGCGGTACGAGATCCAGCGCGCCGTCGGTGAAGGTGGCATGGCCACGGTGTACTCCGCCCTTGACCGACAGACGGGGGGCGTGGTCGCGGTTAAAATCCTGCGCCCTGAGCTTGCGCCGTACCTGGGCGGCGATCGCTTCGCACGCGAGATGCGCATCACGGCGCAACTGCGACATCCGGGCATCGTCGCACTGCTCGATACGGGCGAGGTGGACGGTCTGCCCTACTTCACGATGCCATTCGTGGAGGGTGAGACGCTCGCGCAACGATTGGCTCGCGACACACAGCTCGCGCTGACAGATGCGCTCGATATCATGCGCGAGCTCACCGACGCACTGGGCTATGCGCACGCGGCCGGTGTGCTGCACCGTGACATCAAGCCGGCCAACGTGCTGCTCTCAGGCGGACGCGCGCTACTGGCCGACTTCGGTATCGCGCGCGCGGTTGATACCGGTGCCGACGCGCTCACCGAAACGGGATTTGCAGTCGGGACGGTGGAGTACATGAGCCCGGAACAGGGCATGGCCGAGTCGGTTGACCAGCGCAGCGATATCTATTCGCTGGGCTGTGTGCTGTATGAGATGCTGGCCGGCGCGCCGCCGTTCACCGGTTCAACGGCACGCGCCGTGCTGGCACGTCACGCGCGTGACGATGTACCAAGCCTGCGCACGGTGCGCCCGACCGTCACGCGTCGGCTCGAAGAGGTGGTGAACAAGGCACTCGCCAAAGTGCCCGCCGATCGTTTTGCCTCGGCGCTCGAGCTGCAGACGGCGTTGCGCGATCCGCTGCTGCTTGACCATACCACCGACCTCGTTCCGGCGTCAGCAGGCGAAGCGGGCCGTGCGCGGCCAGCGACACGATCGCGCTGGGCGTGGGGCGCAGCCGCAGCGCTGGTGGTGGTTGCGGCGGCTGCGATGCTCGCCAAACGCGCTACCGGGCCGGCGCTGGACCCCAATCGTGTGATTGGCTTTCCGCTGGTGTCACCGAAGGCCGTGGGCGGGAGCGCGACCGCGGGCGAAGACGTCGCCACCCTGATCGGCAGCGCCCTCGATCGGCGAGGGGCACTACGCTGGATTGACGGTTGGCGATACCTGCCCGACGCGGATCGTACATCACCCTCGGCCGTATCGGCCGACGCGATGCAGCGCATTGCCCTCGCACACGGCGCGGCGTGGTATGTGACGGGACGCATCGTGTTGCGCGGCGATTCCGCCGATGTGCTGCTCGATCTTGTCGACGCGCGTGCGGACACGGTGGCTGCGCGTCCACGGGCATCGGGATTGGCCACGTCGCTCTGGCGTGTGGCGATTCGATCAGTGAATCAGTTGTTGCCGGTGCTCACGCCGGGCGCCGACGCGCGCGACCTTGAAGGGGCGTGGCAAGACCGAGAACCAGCGGCTGTCGCGAGCTTCCTCGCTGGCGAAGCCGCGTTTCGTCGCGCGCGCCCTGCGGACGCGCTCGCGCTGTATCGTGATGCAGTGCGCGATGATTCCACGTTTGCGCTCGCGGCAGTCCGGGGCGCGCAAGCGGCCACGGCCGCGCATCGTCCGAGCGAGGCGCATGTGTTGGTGCAGCGCGCGCTGGGTCAGGTACTGCCGCCGCAATACGACGCATTCACACGTGGTTACGCGGCCTATCTGGACGGACGCGCCGATTCGGCCATCAGCGCCTTTGAAGACGCGCTGCGCATCGACCCGGAACTGTCGTCAGCGTGGGCACAGCTCGGCGAGACGTACATTCATCTGGTTCCGCTCGTTGCAAACGCGGATAGTCTGGCTGATCATGCGTTCACGCAGGCTCGCGCACTCGATTCCGTTTCCACGCACCTGCTGCTGCATCCGATCGAGATCGCAGCGAGACGGGGCGACATGGCGCAAATGTCCGCATTGACCGCGCGTTTCCTGCGTGCGAAGCCCGACAGCACACAGGCCGCGGAGACTCGATATGTCGAGCAGTGCGCGCTGTCGGGGCCTGGGGGTGTCGACTGGACCGCCGCCGTTCGTGAAAACGTACTCGCTGTGTTGTCGACCGCGCTGGTGTCCGGGGCACGCGGAGGCAATCTGCCGTGCGCCGTTGCGGCATATGTGGCGGTGCTCGAGATGGACAGCGCGACATCGGCGCAGCCGGACGCGCTCGCGGCGCGACAGACGGCATTGGTGGGGACCGTGGCCACCCTCGTCGCACAGCAGCAGCCGGATTCCGCACTGGCGCAGATCACCCGATCTGTGGATCGCGGTGACGGCGGTTCGTCGCTGGCAATGGTCGCGGCGACAGTTTCTCCGGTATTCGCGGGGATGGCGGCCAGTGTGGCCGCGCGCGACGCGGAACGATTCGGCGCTGACATGGCGCGCTGCAGTACGCCCGAGCGCTGCTGGATTCTCGCGCAATACTTCAGGTCGCTTGGTCAGGCCGCACCTCCGCTCGCGATCGCTCGTGCACTCGCGGAACGAGCGCGGAGCGACACGTCGTCCGAACTGTCGCTCTATGCGACAGCGACTGACGCGCACGCACGACTTGCCGCTGGCGACTCGACCGGCGCGGCGCGTGCGCTTCGCGCGTTGTTGGCCCGACCGCTGCCACCGGGCAGTGCCTTGACTTGGTGGCCGTTTGGCGGACTCGGTGCGGAGCGTCTGCTGTTGTCGCAACTGCTGCTGGCGCGCGGAGAGTTCCGTGAGGCGACGCTGGTAGCGGCTTCGCTCGACGCTGCTGCGCCCGCGTCGTTTCCGCTGTACCTTCTCCGCAGTCTCGAAGTGCGAAAGTCTGCCGCGACCGCACTGCGCGACGCCAATGCAGTCGGTCGACTGCAGGTGCGGATCGATCGACTGGCCGGCCAATCCCCGCGTGTCGCCGGTCCGCGCTGACGATGTTCACACACTGCCGGGAGCACGCATGTCGCTAGCACCAGATCCACAACCCAAGCCGACCGAAGCCATCGATCGCGATCCACAGCCCAAGCCGACCGAAGCCATCGATCGCGATCCACAACCCAAGCCGACCGAAGCCATCGATCGTGATCCGCAGCCCAAGCCGACCGAAGCCATTGATCGCGATCCACAGCCCAAGCCGACTGAAGCCATCGATCGTGATCCACAGCCCAAGCCGACCGAAGCCATCGATCGCGATCCGAAGCGCCCGCCGTCAATCTGACAGACGCGAGTCGTGTCGATGCCCATGCCCGATTCACCACCTACGCGGCGTGCGCTTCTGATTGGTATTCAGGCGTATCAACACATCACGCCGCTGGGAGGGTGTGTGAACGATGCGCGTCTCATGGATGCCGTGTTGCGCGATCAATTCGGATTCACGCATCGTACCCTGCTCGAAGACGCCGACGCCACACGTGAGGGCATGCTCGCGGCCTTCGATGCGCTGGTGCGCGACACGGCGCCCAATGATGTCGTCGTTTTTTATTTTGCCGGACACGGGTCGCAGCGTACCGATCGCGAAGGCGATGAGCCGTCGGGTCTCGACAGTACGCTCATGCCTGTGGACACGTATGGTGCCTTCGGGACGCCGGAACAGAACCTCGACATCACGGACGACGAGATCTTTCTGCGACTCGAACAGCTCGTCGCGAAGACGTCTGCTATTACGGTGATCGTGGACGCCTGTCATTCGGGGACGATCACGCGTAGCGCCGAGTTCGATGTGCCGGGCTTTGCCGTGCGCGGTGTGCCAGCCGACACGCGGTCCATCACCACGCCGTCGCCCATTCCGCCGGAGCTGTGGTCCAGACTTGGGGGAGGCGGCGGCGGCGCGACACGCAGCGCGGACACGGAGTCCGCGTCCGGATGGCTCCCGCTGCATGAGCATTACGTGCTGATCAGCGGCTGTCGCGACGAAGAGTTGTCGGGCGAGTTTCTGTGGCCGCTCGAAGACGGAAGCGAAGCGCGCCATGGCGCGCTCACGTTCTATCTCGCTCGCGCGCTGCAACGCGCCACCGCCGGCACGACGTACCGTTCGGTGTTCGAGGAAGTCGCGGCCAAGGTCACGCACGTTCGACAGGGCAAGCAGCATCCGCAGCTCGAGGGGAAGAGTGATCGTGTCCTCTTCGGGCTCGAGGAAATTCCGCCCATGCGCTACGTGCGTTTGTTGGCCGTCGCCGACGAGGGTACGTCCGTCACGCTGGCCGCCGGCGCCGCGCTTGGTGTCACCGTGGGCACGTTGGTCGCGCTCTACCCGGTCGATGCGATCAGCACCGACGAACGTACACCGCTTGCTCGCGCGACCGTCACCGAGGTGAGCGCCCTCAGCAGCGTGGCCGTTGTGATTCCGGATTCGATTGTGGCCGACGTGACGCGCGATGCACGCGCGGTGCTCTCGCCCGTGATGTCGCCGAACGCACAACGACCGGTCCGACTCGACGAGGCGTCGCGAGACGAAGTGCCAGCCGAGCAGTGGGACGCGGTGACGCGTCTGCTCAAAAAATCCCCACTGCTGAAACAGGTACAGACACCAGAGCCGGAAGCACTCACGCTGGTCGCCTGGCCGCACGCACGAACCGGGACCGGTACGAAGTGGCTCATCACGGGTGCCGATGGTCAGCCGGTTGGGCCGCCAACGCCGCTCGATGAACCGGTGGCGCTGCTGCGCAATGTGAACATTCTCGCGCGACAGTCGCTCGCCCTCGCCCTCGACAACTCCGATCCGTACAGTGTGCTGGCGAATCGGCGTCCAACCATGCAGCTGCTACGTCAACTGCCCGACGGCACGTGGCAGCTGGCCGAATCCGGCGCCGGCGGACTGCCCGTTTTTCATCACGGCGACTTCATCGGTGTTCGCATCATCAATCCGCATGACCGTCCGTTGTATTTTTCGTTGCTTGATTTCGGACTCACCGGGCGTGTAAAGACGTTGTACCCACCCGAGGGCGCCACCGAAGCGATCGCCGCAAACGGCCGCATTGATCTGTTCACGGTGCCGGGACGTCGCTGCAAGTTCTCCGTACCAGCGCTGTACCCGTACACACCACACGGTGTGCTTCCCACCCGTGACGATGGTGTCGAAACGCTCAAGCTGTTTCTCGCCAGCTCTCCGGCGAGCTTCGATTTCCTGAGCGAAGACGAGGGGCTGCGCTCTGACGCACCCCCAACGGTCGCCCCGCGCACGCCGCTGCAGTTGCTCGTCGAACATCAGCTCGGCGTCACACGAGATGGCGCCATGGAAGGTGAGAATCCAATCGCTGAGCTGCAGGACGACTGGATCACCGTGCTCGCGTCGTTTGTGATGCGCCGGCGATCGACTTCCCCGTAGTGGGTTGACCATGGCCACCGCATCGCGCGGCTTCAAATACGCCGAACTGAAGATTGTCATCTCCCCTGACACGCCGGGCCGTTATCGTGTGTCGGCGGCGTCGGAGGAGGCGGGCGAGGCGTCAGGGATCATGGAGCTTCCGGTGTTGGAAGCAGATCTGCCGGCCTTTCTGCAGCGCTTGGCGAAGGCGGTGCTGCCGGGCGGGGGAAGTAACACGAGCCGGGATGGCGCGATGGAAACGCCATCGGAGGACACGAGGCGCGTAGATCCGCGCGAGTTCGGAGTCCTTCTGTATCACGCGTTGTTCAGCGGAGAAGTGCGCGACATCCTTGAGGGAACCACGCGCGCCGTCGAAGGGCAGCCGGACCGCGGACTGCGTATCCGGCTCTCGTTCGATACAGCACGCGACGAGATGCCGCTGGTGATCGGCTTGCCTTGGGAACTGCTCGCCAAATCCGTCAAGGACAAACCGCTCACCGTCTCTCGGCGATTTCCGCTCGTGCGGGCGCTTGATGTCGCACGACGATCCGCGCCTGTGGCGTTCACACCACCGTTCACGGTGCTGGTATTCATCGCGACACCGCGCGGCACCGCGTTCCTGGATCTCGACAAGGAACGTGTGAATCTCGAGAAACAGTGGGCCGGCCTGCCGAACGTGCGCACCGTGTGGCGTCGCGGCACACGCGCCGAACTCTTCCGCAGCTTGCGTGACGAGGATCCGCACGTGCTGCACTTCATGGGACACGGTGATTTTCACGACGGGCGCGGCGTGTTGTTGTTCGAGACGGAAGAGGGCGGTGTTGACCCGATCGACGGCGAGCGCCTGGGCATCGCGCTGGCCGACGAGCCCAAACTGCGCCTGGTCTTCCTGAATGCGTGCAAGACGGCGGCGACTGGTCTCACGGCCACCAGCGATCCCTTCGCCGGCGTCGCAACGGCGCTGGTACGCTCGGGCGTGACGGCCGTGCTGGCAATGCAATTTCCGATTTCTGATGCAGCGGCCATCCAGTTCTCCAACACTTTCTACGAATGTCTGATCAAGGGTGAGCCGGTAGACGGTGCGGTTGGCGAAGCGCGCAAGTGGGTGTATTCCGATCAGCACGCCGAGTGGGCAACGCCGGTGCTGTTCATGCGCTCACCGCACGGCGACATCTTTGAGCGCACCGATCTCGTGCGTGGGCCAACGGGCACGTTCCCCGTGCAGCGGGCGAACGACACACCCGTGAACACCGCCGCGATACCCGACGACGCCGCGTCATCGGTCACGTCATCGGTCGCGTCATCGGTCGCGTCGGTGGTGGTGCACGCACCCACGACCGATGTCGCCGATGACTTTACCGTGTTCATGGCGACAACAAGCGATCGCATGCGACCGTGGGAACGACGGGCGCAGCGCGAACTCCCGGCGCACGGGATCACCGTGGTCACCGTCGAACCCACACCGCTGGCGGAACACGAAGCGTCGGTCCGTGCGCTCGCCGGATCGGCCGATCTGTTCGTGCACCTGCTGAGCGACCAGCCCGGCGAGGTGGTGGAGGGGGCACCGGACGCGCGCACGTACGCGATGGAGCAGTTTCGCCTTGGCCATCAATGCGCGCGATCGCAGCTGGTCTTCATGCCCACCGGCCTCACCGCAGCCGGTGTGGCCGATCCTGCCTACCGCGCCTTTCTGCAAGACATCGAGCAGCGCCCTCGGCACGCGACTCGCCTCGAAGTGATCACCACTGAAGTTGATTCGCTGATCGGCGAGATTGTCCGGAAACGCGACGAGCTGCGGAAGGCCGATGCGCCTGGTGGCGTCTCGGTCGTGTACCTCGACGTGCATCAGCGCGATGATGCGGCGGCGGCAGTGGTCAAGACCTACCTCTCCAAGCGCGATGTCACGTGGATGTCGATGCCCGCAGGCGATAATCCGCCGCGCGCCGTGATGGAAATGTTCGATCAGGCGGTGAAACAGGTTCCCCTCGTGCTGGTGATCGCCGGTGAAGTCGCCGACGCCTGGGTGGTGCAACGTGTTCGGGCTGCGATGAAAGCCGGCATCGATCGTGAGCCGCCCGCGGATGTCGCCGTCGTTCGCCTGCCGGGGCGCGCGGCCATGCCCGCGCTCCCATACAATCGGACCATTGTGGGCGACGGTGTTTCGGTGAACGAGTCACAACTCGACGCACTGCTGGCCGACGCCGCGCAGGCCGAAGCATGAGCGCGCACACGGCGCTCGATGTGCGCGACAATCCGTTTGTCGGACTGCGTCCCTTCTTCGACGAAGACGCCCTTTATTTTTTCGGACGCAATGAACAGTCGATGGACCTGCTCGACCTGCTGCGCGAAACACGGTTTGTGCCGGTGTTGGGCAGTTCGGGAAGCGGAAAGTCGTCGCTGGTGCGCGCCGGACTCATTCCGATGCTGCAGGCCGGCTTCATGGTGGCCGATCGCGACGCGTGGCGCTTGGCCAAGTGCAAACCGGGCGATGCGCCGCTCGAGAATCTCGCGGAGTCGCTCATCTACGCGATGGGCAAGGGTCGCGATGCGATGGCTGCGGCGGCGCTCGCCGATCGAATCCGCGACGATCATACCGAGGCGGTGGTGTCGTATCTCGCGCCGCGTCTGGCGGCGTCCGAGAACGTGTTCATCCTTGTCGATCAGTTCGAGGAATTGTTCGCGTTTCGGTCGGCGGCGGGATCCGATTCTGAAGACGACGCTGGCGCGACACGCGATGCAGTGCGCACCGCGGAGCGTATTCGTCGCCGCGAAGAGTCGTCGGCGCTGGTGTCGCTACTGCTGGCGCTCGCGCAGCAGACCGAGATCCCGGTGTACGTGAGCATGACCATGCGCACGGATTTTCTCGGCGACTGCGATGTGTTCTCCGGATTGCCCGAGGCGATCAATCGTTCGGGCTATTTGGTGCCGCGGTTGACGCGCGCGCAGTTGCGCGAGGCCGTGATCGGCCCCGCCCGTCTCATGGGCGCGCGCGTCTCGCCGCGCCTGGTCGATCGCGTCCTCAATGACGTGGGCGATCGTGGCGACCGACTGCCGATCATGCAGCACGCGCTCATGCGCACATGGGAGCTGTGGCGTGCGGCCGGCAAGGTTGGCCCGCTCGATCTGCACCACTTCGATCAGGCCGGTGGCCTTGAGCGCGCGCTCGATTGGCAGGCGGAGGCCACCGTCAGCAGCACCGATGCACTCGTCGTGGAGCGAATTTTCAAGCGACTGACGACCACCGACGTAAACCGTCGACGCGTGCGCAGTCCGGCGCGCTTCAGCGAGTTGGTGCGGGCGTCTGGCGGCAGCGTGGAAGACGTGCAATCGCTCCTCGACCGATGCCGCGCCGAGGGTGTGAATTTTCTCTTCGCCGCTGCGGATGGCAAGCCGGATGACCCGCGCTACGACATCGCGCACGAGAGTCTGATTCGCCAGTGGACGCGGCTGCGGCAGTGGGTCGACGAGGAGGCGGATCGACGCGATTGGTGGCTGGAAACAGCACGCAAGGCGTACGCAGACTCACAAAGCCCCGGCGATGACCTGCTCACGCCACGCGAGCTGCAGGTGGCGCTCGATCGTCTCGCGCGGCGGATGCCCACGGCGGCGTGGGCGGATCGGTATGCGAGCAGTGCCGCCACGTCGTTTGATGACACGATGACCTACATCGCCAAGAGCCGCGATGCCTCGCGCCGGCGACGCATGAAGACGCTGCGCACCGCCGGTGTGGTCGCCGCCGGATTTGCGGCGCTCGTCATCTGGGCGCTGGTGTCAGGTGTGCAGGCCGAGTCGTATCTGCGCACGGCAAACACGCTCAGCCGCAACTATGCGCTCGAGCGATTGGCTGTGGACGATCCGACGTACGCCACCGCACTGGCGGCGGAGTTTGAGCGGAACGACCTCGCCGATCCGCTCCG
>JBBRDP010000123.1:0-10532 GCA_038203795.1 Gemmatimonadales bacterium | reverse complement strand
CTGTCCGGGTCTGCACGGCCTCGCAGGCAACGGCGTCGGCAAGTTGTACGGATGCGCTGATGGCGCGTTGCTCGTGAGCACCAGCGGCACCACCGTGAGCTTTCAGAAGATCACGCATGCCACCGATCCGCGTTTCGGCGTGGGCACCGTGTGGGCTCGCGACGGGCAACCCAACTTCCTCGTTCGCATGTCCATCCGCGGGCAGCCAGTGAGTTCGGCCACACGCGCCCTCGGCGTAACTCAGGCATCGACGCGCACCATGACGCCGATCACCATCCCCGGCAGCGAGATCGATTGGACCGCCGAGCTCGACTATGCTGGTCGTTATGCGGTGGTGCTGGGCCGTCTTGGCAACCTGCATGTGGTGGACATGAACACGCGGCAGGTGACCGGCACGCTGAACGGCGCCGTGCCCGCGATGCCCACCAGCGGTCCGGTGCTCACCCCACACTTCGCATTCGCCGAAGGCCTCGCGTACATGACGAGCCCCACACAGGGGCGCGTGTATGAGATCGCCATCAGCAGCGCCGGCGTTCCGTCGCTCTCGCGCACGATGAACGTGGGCGGTACTCCCGAACGCATCGCCGTGCTCGGCGTGCGGGAAAACCGCTCGCTCCAGAAGTGACCGCACTCCGCGCGGCTCTGAAGGTCACGCTGGTCCTGCTCACGGTCGCGGGGGGAAGTTTCCCCGCGACCGTTCGTGCGCAGCAGACGCAGCCTCCCGTCGACACCACGAAATCGCGAGCGCCCCGCGTCGATACGGCGCGCACGCAGCAACTGGGCACCGTGCGCATCACGGCGGTACAGGGGAGCGGCACCACCTTGGCCCGCCCTGCGAGTGTCCTCGAGGGACGGGCACTCGACCGACGCCTCGCGCCCTCCATCGCCGGCACGATCGCCGGTGAGCCCGGGGTAACGTCACGAAGCAACGGGCCGATGGCTAGCCAACCCGTCATTCGCGGCCTCACCGGCGATCGGGTGCTCGTGCTCGAGGACGGTCAGCGCACCGGCGATATCGCCACCACGGCGCCTGATCACGCCGTCACCATCGATCCCATGACCGCACGACGTGTCGAGATCATACGCGGCCCCGCCGGCCTGCTCTTCGGCAGCAACAGCCTAGGTGGCGTGGTCAACGTGGTCCGCGAGGATGTGCCCGCTGAGCGCATCGCAAAACGGCTCGGCGGCGTACTCAGCGGGCAAGGCGAATCGGTCAACAACGGCGGCGTGGCTCACGCCCAACTGCGCGGTGGCGTTGGCGCAATGGCCTGGCGCATGAGTGGTACGTGGCGCACCGCAGGAGACTCACGGGCGCCGCAAGGCGTGCTGCCGTTTTCCGATGTGCGAGGCCATGACGTGGGAGCGGGCGTGGCGCTGGTGGATGTCGCGACCGCCGGCGGCCAGTGGCGCCTCGGCGCGGCCGCCCGCGACGTGATCAGTACCTACGGCGTGCCGGGGAGTTTCGGCGGTATCGTGTTGCCGGGCGCGCACGAGGGTGGTGTGTATGTCGATCTGTCGAGGCGCAGCGCTCGGGTAGATGGCTCCTGGCGCTCGAACAATGCCGAGGTGAGCAACAGTGCGTGGCCGCGCCTCACGCAGGCCAGCGTGTCTACGCAGTTCGTGCGCTTCGAGCAGTCGGAGCTCGAGCGCGGCGGGTTCGTGGGAACGCGCTTCGGGCAGTTGATGGCGAATGGTGATGCGCTCGTGCAATACACCCGTCGCGCGGGCGTGCCGGTGCGAGGAAGCGTGGGCACGTGGGCGCAGTGGCGTGACTTCCGCGCCGAAGGAAGCTTCACGGGAACGCGACCCGGTGTCATGCGCTCCGTGGCTGGCTTCGTGATGGAAGAATGGTCGTTGGACTCGGTGCTGGGCAGAGGCCGGCCGGTGCGTCTGCAGTGGGGCGCGCGCCTCGACGCAGCCCGTATCGTTCCGTTGGACAGCACCGAAACGGCCCTTGTGCGCGACGTGCGTACCCGCGCCTTCACCGCCCCCACAGGAAGCGTCGGACTGACCGTCGAGCTGCGTCCGGGCGTGACGGTGGGCGCCAGTGCCGCGCGTGCCTTTCGTCCGCCGGCCATCGAAGAGCTGTTTTCGGCCGGCCCGCATCTGGGCACGTACGCGTACGAAGTCGGCAATCCGCAGCTGCGCGCCGAGCGAGGCACTGGCGTCGATCTGTTCGCCCGCCTCGCCCGTGGCCGTGTGCGTGCCGATGTCGCGCTGTTCACGATGCAGATGGCGGATTTCATCTATCAGCGGCCCCTTGTCGACAGCATCACCGGCGAGCCCGTGCGCGACCCACGGCTGCGCCGCTACAACGTGTATCAGGCCGACCAGGCCGACGCGCGTCTGCATGGCGCCGAGGGGCGGGTGGAGTGGCGTGTGCCACGAGCGCGAGGACTGATCGTGGATGGGACCGTCTCGTGGGTGCAGGGCATTCAACGGGCCGCCACTGGCGGCACCGATTGGGTCGCGCTCCCAGCCATGCCTCCGCTACGCACGCGGACACAGGCGCGATGGGAAGGGCGGCAATGGAGTGGCTCCATTGGACTCGAGGCCGCGGCAGGTCAATCGCGCGTGCCGCCGGCACCGGTCACACGTGGCGCCACCACGTGTGCCCTCGAAGCGTCACAGGCCGTGCGTGGAGACGGAGCACCGGCGCTGTTGCCGGCCGAGTTCTGCGCCACGCCGTCGTGGGCACTGATGAACGTGAGCGTCGGGCGTCAATGGGTGACCGGTACGCGCCTGCACGACGTGACGATGACCGTGGACAATGCGCTGAACGCCGACTGGCGCGACCATTTGTGGCGCGCCAAGCAAGTCGCGCCGCAGCCGGGGCGCAACGTGCGCGTTCTCTATCGCTGGAGTTGGTGATGCCGCGCCGGTCCTCCTTTCTTGCTTTCGCGGGCGCCGCGCTGCTGTTGGTTGCGTGCGAGCACCCGATCGCCGTCGTGACACCGCACGCCGAGATCGCGGATCTGGTGTTCTCGGATTCGGCTTCACGGGCCGTCGTGATGCGCACGACCGATAACCGCACGTGGAGTGGGGCTCCCTTCGTCATGTGCGCCGACGATGTGCGCACGCTGGTGCCGCAGGCGATCGACTTCCGTGGGCAATCCGTCGACCTCGTGTCGCGCCGCGATCTGGAAATCCGCGGTGAAAGCACACAACCCAATGTGGTGTGGGAGCCATTGCGCGGACGCGGCCGTCTGCTGGCTCTCGCCCCCGGCACCACGCGCGTTCGCTTCCTCGTTTGGCACCTTACCCACGCCGATCTGGTGTCGCCGTGGCTCGAGGTGACCGTCCTCCCGGCGGCGAACTGCGCCGCCTCTCGCTGATCAGGAGATTTTCGCATGCGTTTCACCTGGATACAACCCGCGCGCACCGCGCTCCTGGCGCTCGCGTTGGCCGCGTGCGGCGGTGGTGGCGACGTGACGGCCCCGCCCGCCGATGCCCCGCGATTGGAGATCGCCAGTGTGGTGATCGAGGATACCGGCACGGGCGACATCATGTTTTCTCACGACAACCACTGGCATGGCTTCCCGGTCGTCGCCGTGGGTGGCCGACGTTCGTTGCGTGTGCATTTCGTGAAGCAGGGGCGCGCGCCCGACGATCATGACATGCCACCGCGCAACGAATGGTTCTCCCTCGCCAACCACGCCGACCATTCGCTGCCGGTCGTCATCGAAGACCCGAGTCGGGCGCAATGGGAGGGAGATCGGCTGGGCGGAACGCTCACGGGTCGGGCGGCGGGCGCCTCTCGCATCAGCTTCCGCCTGTTTCGAGGGACGACCACGGTCTGGGAGGCACCACCGCTCAACTTCACCGTTCGACCGTGAACGACGGCGTCGGGCGACAGACATCGCGCCCGGCGCACCCGCGGCTCCCACGAATGGCATACCGCCGGCTTTGGCCCACGGATTCCTCGCCATGACATAGTTTTCCACTCTTACAAATGCAAAAGTGATTATTAACGTAAAGAATGACGTCCGACGACTGTGTTGATCTGCCCCACGTCACGCCCGTATCACGACCTGCGGTCGCCCTCGCGGTACGAGAGCGCGCGGCGCGCATGCTCAGTGCGGCGGGCGAACCCTCCCGGTTAGCGCTGCTCGAATTGCTCGACGAGCGCGAACTCTGTGTTTCGGAGCTCGTGGCCCTGACCAACGACCCCATGCCGACCGTATCGCAACGGCTCCGGATACTCAAAACCGAAGGGCTGCTGCGCTCCCGTCGCGACGGCAAGCATGTGTTCTACACCCTCGCCGACGCACACGTCCGCGCCCTGCTCACGAACATTCTCCGCCACGCGGCTGAACCCGCCGTCTGACGGGCACGTTTCACCACCCCGCCGGTGTGCGTCCGAGTGCACACCACGCGCTTTCTCTTCTCGGATCACTACGGAGTCGATCAGATGTCACAGCATCCCGATCATTCACACGTGCACGGCCTGGGTTGTGGCCACACCGCCGTCATGCACGATGGACACGTGGACTATCTCCACGATGGGCACCTGCACCATCAGGACGGCGCGGCGGTCGAAGAACATAGCATCGACGTGTCGGCGGCGAATCCGGCCGATTGCACGCCTGATCATCACTGCGGTGGACATGACGCAGCACACCAGCATGGCGACGCGTGTGGCCATGTCGCCGTGCCGCACGGCGATCACGTGGACTATCTGGTGGACGGGCATCTCCATCATCCGCACGCTGGACACTGCGACTTTCACGGCGCCTTGGCGACGGTGGCGTAGTCGCCGCCCGCGGCCGTGCTGAAAAGCGCTGCGGCCTCGTACACGGCGTACCTGATCATGGCCACTTGCCGCTATCCTCGTACGCCGTGACCCGGTCCACTCGCATGCGAAAGCCGGCGGCACCGTACACGGATTCGTATTTGATCACCTGCAGCGTCCCTTCAATCCACACCGGATCTCGCCACGCAATGTGTATGGTGCGGTCCACGCTGACGTGCACCATTTGATTGGGCGGCGGTGGTGGAAGATGAACGCATTGGCCGAATGAAGGCACCAGCAGGAACTCCTTGGCTCGCTCCTGAAAATCTTCCAGCGGCACGATAAAGCCCGCAATGCGTACGCGGCGTTTTTCGAGAAAACGGAGCGTGTCACTGGCCTTGCCGGTGCGAAAATCGAGCGTCCGCAGGACACGCCAGTCGATGGTGATCACATCGGCATTGGCGATGGGTCCGCCCGCGAGCACTACAGGAACGGCATGTGGCGCCGGAAAGCTCTCCACCGTGTCCGGGTTCGGTGCGGGCCGTGCTGAGCACGTCCCGGCCGCGACCAGCAGCGCGACGCACGATAGCATCCGACGATCACGCATTAGCGGCCGCTCCCTTGCAAAAGAACTCATATTCTGTAATGATATAGCACTATCAATTAAAGTCCACCGCGAGAATCCCCATGACCACCGCGCCCCGACTCGCCGCCCGCGCTCTGACCAAGAGCTACGGGCCTGCCACCGCACTCGATCGCCTCGATCTCGAGATCGGGGCCGGTGATGTGTACTGTCTGCTCGGCGCCAACGGCGCCGGCAAGACCACCACCATCAATCTGTTCCTCAACTTCGTCGCGCCCACCAGCGGGCAGGCACTCGTGTGCGGCATCGATGTCACCAAGGACCCGCTCGGCAGCAAGCGGCACATCGCGTACATCCCCGAAACGGTGATGCTGTATCGACAGCTCACCGCACTCGAGAACCTCGACTACTTCGCGGGGCTCGCCACCGGCGAGCAGTTCCCGCGAGATCAGCTCGTGCAGTTTCTGGTCGAAGCGGGACTGCGTGCCGATCAAGCCGATCAACGCGTCGGCGGTTTCTCGAAAGGCATGCGTCAGAAAGTGGGCATCGCGATTGCGATCGCCAAACGCGCCGATGTGCTGCTGCTCGATGAGCCGACGTCTGGCCTCGATCCTAAAGCGTCGAACGAATTCTCCGAACTCATCGGCCAGATACGCCAGCGTGGCGCCGCTATTCTCATGGCGACCCACGATCTCTTCCGCGCCAAGGAGTCAGGGACGCGGGTGGGCATCATGAAGCACGGTGCCCTCGTGGCCCAGATGGACACCGCCGAGATCGGACACGCCGATCTGGAACGCTTGTATCTCGCGCACATGAAAGACTGAGGAACGCGACGTGATCCGCCGCATTGCTGTCAAAGAGATGACCGAGATGTTCCGCGATGGGCGCTTCCGCTGGGCGAGTGCGCTGTTGCTGGGACTCATGCTCGTCGCGCTCGCGACGGGAGCCACCAACTCGCGTGCGCTCGCTCGCGAACATGACGCCGCACAGGAAACCATGCGCGGCTTCTGGGTGAACCAGGGCGCGAAGAATCCGCACTCCGCCGCGCACTACGGTCTCTGGGTGTTCAAGCCCAAGATGCCGCTGTCGTTCGTGGACTACGGCGTGGACAACTACACCGGCGTGACCACGTGGCTCGAAGCGCACAAGCAGAATGAGTTCACGCGACGACCGGCTATGGATCAAGCCTCTGTGGCTCGCTTCGGCGAATGGACGGCGGCTGCGGTGCTCCAGCTGCTGGTGCCGCTGCTCATTGTGATGTTGGCGTTTCCAGCCTTCGCCGGTGAACGTGAAACGGGAACACTGCGGCAACTGGTCGCCCTCGGGGTGCCCATGCGCACACTCATGATGGGCAAGGCGATCGGCCTGGCCAGCGCGCTCGCGGCGGTGCTGGTGCCGGCCACGATCCTGGGCGTAGGCACGCTCGCCCTTGGCGCCAACTTCGGTCGTGGCACTGATGACGTGCTGCGATTCGCCGCCATGATCGGCGCGTATCTCCTGTACTTTACCGTCGTGCTGGTGATCGCGCTGGCGGTGTCTGCCCGCTCGACCGGTGTGCGGATCGCCCTGTTGACGCTGCTCGCGTTCTGGACCGTCAACTCGTTGGTGGCGCCTCGCGCCGTGGCCGACCTGGCGCGCCGCGCGTATCCCACGCCGTCGTCGTTCGCGTTTCTGGCCGGTGTGCAACGCGACACCGAGCGCGGACTCGATGGGCACAATCCCGCCGACGCGCGACGCAAAGCAGTGGAAGAGCAGGCACTCCGTGAGTATCGCACGATCTCGCTCGATGCCTTGCCGGTGAACTTCGACGCCATCGCCATGCAGGCGTCGGAGGAGTACGCCAATACGGTGTTCGACAAGCACTTCGGTGACTTGTACGACCAGTACCGCGCGCAGAACACGCTCACGCAATGGAGCGGGCTGGTGTCACCACTGCTGGCGGTCCGCTCGCTCTCCATGGGACTGGCCGGAACGGACATCGAGCAACATCGGGATTTTGCGGTGCAGGCCGAGTTGTATCGTCGCGGGTTGATCAAGTGGACGAACAACTATTTCCGCGACAACACCCGCACCGGTGAATGGGACTGGAAGGCCCCACCCGAGTTGTGGGCCAGGTACCAGTCGTTCGTGTACGACGCGCCTGGCATGAGTCAGACGCTGCGCCATCAGGGTGCGGCGTTGTCGGTGTTGGCCATCTGGTTGATGGTGGCACTGGGGCTGTTGTGGAGCACGCCGGCCCCACGAGTCGCGTGAAGCCTCGCGTGAAGCGTCGATCGCTGTGGCGCATGGAATGGCGCTTGCTGGCCGCCGATCGCACCCCGTGGCTCCTGCTGCTCATCTTCGGTATCGTCACGGCGTACGGCGCGTGGAACGGTTGGCAGTGGGCGAACTTTCAGCGCACAACGCTCGCGGAGATCGCGGACGGCGATAACATGCGCATGGTGCGTCTCGACAGTCTGCTGCAGCGCCGCGCACAGGGGGACAGCACGGCGGTGGTACCACCGGCCGGCGCGCTCGGCGCATCGATGGCCACCACGCACGCGGTGCTGGCGCCGGGGCCGCTGGCCACGCTCGCGGTGGGCGCCAGCGATCTGTTCCCGTATTACGCGCGCGTGTCCATTCGTAGCAAGCAGTCGTTCATGGCGAGCGACGAGATCGAGAACCCGCACAATTTGCTGGCGGGACGATTCGATCTCGCCTTCGTGATGGTGTTCATCTATCCGCTGCTGCTGCTCGCGCTCACGTACAACGTGGTGTCCGGTGAACGCGATCAGGGCACGATGCCCTTGTGGATGTCGCAGCCGATCTCGCCGCGACGGGTACTGCTCACGAAGCTCGCGGTGCGGGTCGGCTTCGTGCTGGCGATCACGCTCGGGCTTTCCATTGCCATGGCGATCGTGACTGGCGTGTCGCTCACGGCCGAAGGCGCAGTGGTTCGCCTGGCGCTGTGGGCACTCGCGGTACTGGCGTACGGGCTGTTCTGGATTGCAATCGCCATTGCCGTGAACGCGCTCGGTCGTTCGTCGGCCATGAATGCCGTCGTGCTGCTCGGGGCGTGGTTGCTGGTGGTGGTGGTCATTCCCTCGACCATCGCCGCCGTGGTCACCACGGTGTATCCGTCGCCGTCACGCGTGGCGCTCACCACCGCGTTGCGACGCGCATCCGACGAGGCGGCGGCCAAGGGCGATACAGCGGTGAGTCAGTTTCTCGCCGAGCATCCGGAAATGGCGCAGAGCGGTACACTTACCGCGGGTAACGCGTGGGGACGCACCATTGCGCTGCAGGAGCAAACGACGGCCGCCTTGCGTCCGACCTTCGCGGCCTTCGACTCGGCGCTCGTGGCGCAGCGAACTGCGGCCGACCGCGCGCGCGTGTTGAGTCCCGCCATCTTGCTGCAAGATGCGTTGCACGATGTGGCGGGCCGCGGCATCGACCGCTACCGCCACTACGACGCACAACTCGACGCATATCATCAGGCGTGGCAAGCGTTCTTCTTCCGCCGCGTGTTCGCTGATCAGGCACTCACTGCTGCTGATCTGGCGGCACGGCCCACGTTTACGTACGTGGAAGAGACAAGTGATAGCGTGGTCCAGCGTGTCTTGACGCTGCTGCTGTTGGTACTGGTGCCAACGATGGTGATCGGCGCGTGGGGCATTGGGCGCTTGACTCGCGTGAGTGTGCACGGAAGTTGATCGCGTGTGACATCGTGCGAGCGTCGGGTTGAGTGCGAGGCTATGAACGCCACACGGGCACGTGCGCAGCAGATCGGCGCCCACGTCTCCGGAACCCTCGGCACGATGATACCTTTCGCCGCATGAACCCTTGTACCTGCACCGCCACGCACGAAAACCGTCGTGTCGTCCTGACCGGTGGCCCCGGCGCCGGTAAGTCAGCCGTCCTCGAACTGGCCCGGCTCTTTTTCTGCGAGCATGTTCGTCGCCTGCCCGAGTCCGCCGGCATCGTGTTCGGTGGCCACTTCCCTCGCAATGGACGCCCCGATATCCGCCGGGCCAGCCAGCGGGCCATCTACCACGTGCAGGTGGAGCTGGAGTCCACGACACTCGTGGAGAACCCCGCGATGGTGATCTGCGATCGTGGCACGCCCGATGGTTCCGCCTACTGGGTGGGCGGTGGCACGCTCTGGGATGCCGTCGGGACCACGCGCGATGCCGAGCTGGCCCGCTATTACGGCGTCATCCATCTGCGCACGCCGACCGCCTTCGCCTACAACCACGACAACCCGTTACGCATCGAGAGTCATGACGAGGCGCGCGCGATCGACTCGCTGATCGCCGAGGCGTGGGCGGGACATCCGCGCTACTTCGAAGTGCCGGCCAGCGACGACTTTCTCGGCAAGGCGGCCCATGCGCTGCGCCATTTGCGAGAGCTGATGCCCGAGTGCTGCCGCGGGCAGGTGCGTTCGCTGTCGACGTTGTGAGGGAGGGAACCTGACACGTTCTCTCTTCGCAGATTTCGACAATCGGAGAGCTTCGATGCCGGGTGGGGGCCGGATGCGACCGTGGATGACTTCTCACCCGAGGCCATCGCCGATTACTGCCAGTCCCGCCGTGACGCCAACACAGACGCCAACCCAGACGCTGCAGAGCTGCGCTGGAGTGATCAGGAGTTGCTGCAGGCGCTCGGTGGTGTGCGCTTGAACGAGAGCGCAATCAGTGGCAGCCCACCGTTGCTGGCTTGATCCTGTTCGGAAAGCCCGTGGCCTTGCGACGCAGCTTTCCCATGACGCGGGTCGACTACATCCGCGTACCGGGCCGCGAGTGGGTGCCGGACCCTGAGCGTCGCTTCGACAGCATCGAACTGCGCGACTCGTTGTTCCGGCTCATTCGCCGAGTACAGGCCGCCATTTTGGACGACCTGCCCAAAGCGTTCGGCCTCGCCGAGGGCGACCTGCAGCGCAAGGATAGCCCAGTGGTACCGCAACGTGTGATCCGCGAGGCGGTGGTGAACGCATTGATGCACCGCAGCTACCGGAACCATGCGCCAGTGCAGATCATCCGCTACAGCAACTGGCTGGAAATCCGTAACCCGGGCTTTTCACTCAAGTCGCCCGAGCATTTGGGAGAGCCCGGATCGATGCCGCGAAACCCCAAGCTCGCGGCCGCGCTGTACGACACGCGCTTTGCCGAGACCAAGGGCAGCGGCGTGCGGGTCATGCGTGAGATCTGCGAGCAGGTGGGACTGGCGCCCCCGTTGTTC
>JBBRDP010000122.1:0-10538 GCA_038203795.1 Gemmatimonadales bacterium | reverse complement strand
CGCCTGTCGCCAATGATTCCCGCCGATCGTGTACTCGTGGTCACGAGCGCGGACATTGCCGATGTGCTGCACGCCGCGATTCCGGAATTACCGCGTGCCAATCTGCTCATCGAGCCACGGCCACTCGGCACCGCCGCAGCGCTCGCGTGGGGCGCTCAGGAAATCAGTCGGCGGGCGGGTCCGAAAACCGTGTTCTGTGCGTTGCACGCCGATCTTGCCGTGGACTATCCGGACGCGTTCCACGATACGATTCGTCGCGCGGCGCAGTTGGCCTCACGCGATGCGTGGCTGGTAACGATCGGGGCCAAACCGTCGCGGTGCGAGCCGTACTTCGGGTATCTCAAGCCCGGTCTGCCACTCGATTCATTTGTCTCGCTGGCCGACGGTGGTGCGTGTCATGTTGAGCACTTCGTGGAAAAACCATCGCTCGCGCTGGCCGACACGTTGATTGCCGAAGGCGCGCTGTGGAATACGGGCGTGTTCGTGTGGCAGGCGCAAACGGTACTCGACGAACTCGCGGATCGCGTGCCGGAGATCGCGCGCGGCCTCCCCTACCTCTCGGCCGGCGAAATGCCGTTGTTCGTGGAGCATATCACGAGCAGCATTTCAATCGATCGTGGCTTGCTCGAGCGCAGCGAGAAAGTGGTGGTACTCATCGCCAACTTTGGCTGGGACGACGTGGGCACGTGGGCGTCATTGCGACGTGTGCGCGAACTCGACGACACGGGCAATGGCGTCATGGGCCCGGTGCATTGCGTTGACGCGTCGGGCAACATCGTGCATAGCGAAAACGGCGAGATCGTAGTGTATGGCGTGAGTGGCTTACTGGTGGTGAGCATCGACGGGCTCACATTCGTCACCACGCTCGAGCGCGCGACGGAACTCGGTCCGCTGATTGCGCAGTTACCACCGCACCTGCGAGTGCGACCGGGGAAAGCGCCGCCGATTTCCTGAGGTGCAGCTGCGGCGCGCGATGGTGCGCGCGCCGCCGCCCGGCGTTTACACACCACGAAACACCGGCGCGCGCTTTTCCATGAACGCCGCCATCGCTTCGCGCACGTCGGCCGTGCCAAAGCATGTCTTGATGTGCGACAGTTCGCTGCGTAGCTGTGCGTCCAACCCCGCACTCGCACTTTCGAACAGCAATCGCTTCGTGAGCGCCAGCGCCACCGGCGGGCCGGCGGCCAGCTGCGTGGCGAGCGCCTGCGCGGCGCTCACCACGTCGGCGTCCGGGACCACGCGCGAGGCGAGACCAATGCTCATCGCCTCCGCCGACTCGATATCACGGCCCGTGAAGAGAATTTCAGCAGCCCGACCGTGCCCGATCAGGCGTGGCAGAAACCACGTGACGCCCGCGTCGGGCGAGAGGCCGCGACGCACGTAGCCGGCCGTCATACGGGCGCCGGCGGCCACAATCCGCAGGTCGCACGCCAAGGCGAGGCCGAATCCCGCGCCTGCAGCCGAACCATTCACGGCCGCAATCACCGGCTTTTCACACGCCGCCAACGCGAGGACCCACTTGCCCACCCAGTACAGCGGATCAAGTCGTTCGGCGCGAGAACCTCCGGTGAGCGACACCGGCTCACCCAGATCGAGCCCCGCACAAAATCCGCGCCCGGCCCCCGTGATCACCACCACGCGCACCGCGTCGTCGTGCGCCGCCTGTTGCAGCGCCTCCGGCAACTCGTCTGCCAGACGAGGGTTGACCGCGTTCAGCTTCTCCGGTCGGTCCAGCGTGATCGTGCGGACACCCTCGGCGGACGTCGAAACTTGCAGGTGGCGAAAAGCGCGATCGGACGCTGGTGTGTCGGACATGCAAGCCTCGCGGCGAAGCGTAAAAATGAATCAAACACGAACCGCACTCGCGGAACCGAAGCGTAACTTCCCTCTCGGCGAGCCGATCGTCAACGTAGTCGGCGCGGTACCACTACCGTTTTGACCCTCCGTCTGTGTAGATCACAGCAGCTATCGCCCGACGTGCCCTGAACTCGCACCGCCGTCTGGTCCGCATGTCACTCACGTCTGTCACGGTCTGCGATCTATGCCCGGCACCCGAAGCCCCCGTTCCGCATCCACCGCGGGTCAGCTGCACGAAGACGAAGATGTCGCTTTCAATGCGCACCCCACCGCCTGCGCCGATGCGCTCTCGCGCACGGCCGAAGAATGCGCGCGCCAGCGGGAACGTCTGTCCAGGTTGATCGCCCGAAACGTCGGGCGCGCCGAACTCACGGCGGCCCACGCCATCGTGGAGACGTGCGACCTGGCGCTTGAAGAGTGCGTGCTCCGCTACGAGGTCGCGTGCAAGACCGACTCGATCATCGACGAGACCCTGCGCAAGCAAGCCAATAGTCTCTGGCACGCGGCGCGCGAATATCTGCGGCGGCACTCCATCGCCGATCACGCCGCGCGGCTCATTAAACAACACGACGCCGTAGCGCTCGGCGACCTGCATTTCGAGTACGAACTCGAGGCCTCGGCAGCGCTCGCCATGCGCCACGCCTGCACTGCGTATTTCAAGGTGCGTCCCGAAGCTGCCTGACGGTCGGCGTCGATCATGTTCTCGTTCCGTGTGCTGCGCTCGTGGGTACGCACGCGCAACCGCTTTGCACTGATCGAAGGCACCGATGTTGAGGGCACCGTCCATCGCCTCGAATCGGGCATTCCGGTGCGTGGTGAGCGGGCCTGGCTGCTCATTTGCTCGTGTCTCCTGGCGAGCATCGGGCTCGACACCGGCTCGGCGGCGGTGATCATCGGCGCGATGCTCATCTCGCCGCTCATGTCACCGATCCTCGGCGTTGGTCTCGGCACAGCGCTCGCCGACCGCTCGCTGCTGCAGTTCGCGTTGCGGGAACTCACGTTGGCCACCGCGATCACGCTCGGCGTCAGCACGCTGTACTTCTTTGTATCGCCGCTCGCCGAACCCACCACCGAGTTGATCTCGCGCACGCAACCCACACTGCTCGATGTGGGTGTGGCGTTGTTCGGCGGCATCGCCGGCATTGTTGCTGGCTCACGTCGCGACCAGAGTATGGCCCTGCCGGGTGTGGCGATTGCGACGGCACTCATGCCGCCGCTGTGTGCGGCTGGTTTCGGACTTGCCACGGGGCGGCCCGCGTTCTTTTTTGGCGCGCTGTATCTCTTCGTGATCAACGCGATTTTCATTGCGCTGGCGACGTTCAGCATCGCGCGCCTGCTCGGATTTCCGCTGCGCAGTTTTGCCGACAAGCAGGCGCGACGACGAGAGATTCGCCTCGTCACCGCCATCGCCGCGATCGCCGTGTTGCCCAGCCTTTGGTTCCTGTACTTCACGGTGCAGAATGCGCGGGAACGTCGACGCGTAGAGCAGTTCCTGACGGCCGAGGTGGAGACGCGCGGCGGTGAAGTGTTGCGCTGGACACGCGGCGACATCGGTGATTCGGCGCGCATCAAGTTGTTTCTGGCCGGCCCGCCGCTGGAAGCGGAAACCGTCGATACGCTGCTCGGTCTCCTACCCACATACGGGCTGAACGATTTTGGCATCGACTTGGTGCAGAGCGATATCTCATCGCGCGACTTGCGCAAAATGGAGACCGATGTGCAGCGCGGCATTCTGCAGGCCATTGAAATGGCGCAGTTGTCACGCGATTCTACGGCCGCGATCGAGGCCGCACGACGCGCGGCCGTGAAGGCGAATCTGCTTGACACCGCGCAGATTCGACGCGTCGCCCGCGAAATGGCGAGTGCATTCCCGGAGTTCATCACCGTGGCGTATGCCGCGCAGGCAAACTTGTTGGCGAGTGATTCACTGCGACCGCCGCCCACACTGTTTGTAGAGTTCGGTGCGAATATCAAAAGTGCAGACCGCCTCGAGATTCTTGAGCGGGCGCAGGCGCTGGTGCGCACGAGGATTGGGTCCGACTCGATCCTGCTTGTCGCACGCTGAACACTGATGGCGTGCGCGCGGAGCGCCCCTTGCTGTTCCCGATTCGGCGTTCCGTTCTCGCGGGTCGGTGCCCCCACAAGGGGACAACACATGTCCGGAGCGGGGGACACTTGCCCGGCGGTGCCGCAAAGCCTCCCTCTAAGCGGTTGTATCCCAACAGCTTGCCGATTCGTGAGCCGTGGCACTGTGCTTGCTCACCCATGAGGATCGGTCTTCCCGAGCCGACGTGCCCGTCCTCCACTCTTCGTGAGCCTTCCCATGTCACTTCGCCCGCTGCCTCCCGGTATTGCCTTCGCCGCTGCCGCGCTGCTGTTCGCCACCGCCGCCGCCCTCCCCGTCGAGGCCTTCGCGCAGGACCGCTCCTGGCCGCCACAGTACCGCCGAGACCGACCACAGTTTGCGCTGGAAGCGTCAGGCGCGTTGTCGCAGCTGAGCGGCAATGCACTCGGTCCGGCCAACGATGGCAGCGGCTTCGACATCATGGGGTCCATCGGCGTGAGTGTGCTCTCACTTGGCGGTGGCTACCAGCGTTCTACGCATCGGCTTGGCGCCGGTGATGCCGTCGTGCAGGGGGTGTTCTTCGAGCCGCGTCTCGCGCTGCCGTTGGTGGCGCGCAACTTCACGCCTTTCGTGTACGGGCGTGTTGCCCGACTCGAGCGCACGTCGCCGGCCGAGATCGGTGACGATGTGGCCACGGGCACCGGTGTGGGCGCGGGACTCGGCACGTACGTCTGGCTTGCTCCGCATGTGCAGCTCAACACCACCGTCGGCTGGACCGATCTCCGCTTCAGCCAAGGTAACGCCGTGGGCGGCTCCTCGTTTGTGGGCCGTGCCAACGGCAGCAGCTGGGGCGTACGCGCCGGCCTCACCTTGGGCTTCGATCGCTGGGGTCGCTGACCCTACGGCTCCTCGCCGGTGAGTTCAAGATCAAGCAGTTTGCGCGACGGTTGCGGGTCGCGGGTGAGATACACCTGCAGCCGATCCACAATCACGGGCGCAGAAACGCGCAGTGCCAATAACTCGCGTTCCGCCGCGCGGGTGAGCGTGCGATAGAAGTTGAGCGTGCAGTGTGGCGTGAACAGAAAACGGGCTGGCTTGAAGGGCAGTCCGCTGGTGGCAATGCGCTCGTGCAACGTACGCAGCGGGCCATGCGGATCGAGTGGCAACGAGATGATGTCCGTTTGCATGAAGCGGACGGGCGCACCAAACGTGAGCGTCATTGGGGCGGTGGTCGCAACAATCGGCGCGAGCGCCTCGCGGATACGATCAACGGGCGTGTCGGTTGGAATTGCACCCACGCCCGACGAACCCACCAGCGTGACGTGCGGCGGGGTGAGTCGCGCGAGTTTCATGTCGTAGCGCTCCTGAATCTCGCGCACGACCCGGCCGGCCTCGCCCGGCAACTCGGTCATGACAAAAATGCCAAACGAAGCCGCCACGTCAGGGCCGTGCCCTGATCGAAGGCGTGCGGCACCCGGAGGCGCTGGGCGATTGTCGGCCCAGCCCACCGTGCACGGCATATCCCGGGCGGTCCTGCGAGGCACGGCCCAAGGCACCGAACAACGACATCCAGTACGACACGAACATGCAGGAATGGGGTACGGGGAGCACGGCTGCGGCGAGAAAGACCCGTAGCCGCGAGGCCAGCGTTCAATATCGGCCCTGCGCGCACCCTCACGCGCGGCCAATCCATCCTGTAACTTGACCTCATGAGCGAAGCGATGGCAGTGATTCGCGAGTTCGCGAACGAAACCGAAGCGCATGTAGCACGCAGCGTGCTCGAAGCGCACGATATCCCCGCCGCCGTACTGCGCGACAGTGCGGGCGGAATGCTGCCGTCCATGCAGCTCGTCTTCCCCGTACGTCTCGCGGTGCGGGAAGACGATGTGGATCGCGCGCTCGAGATTCTCGACGCGCCGTTCACCGAAGGCGACGACGACTACTCCGGCGACGACTTCACTTCGCCTGTCGGCTAACGCGGTGTCGCGCGGCCCGTTCAGTGAGGCGGTCGTGTGCATCACCGGTGCATCGAGCGGGATCGGCGCCGAACTCGCGCGCCAGTGCGCGCTGCAACAGGCGCGACTGGTGCTCGCGGCGCGCGACGTAGTGCGACTTGAGGCAGTCGCCGCCGAATGCCGGGCGAGTGGCGCGCAGGTGCTGATCGTCAAGACCGACGTCGGCGTTGAGGCCGAGTGCAAGGCCATGATCGACGCCACAATCGCGCAGTTTGGTCGTCTCGACATGCTCATCAACAACGCCGGACTCGGCGCGAGTGGACTGTTCCGCGATATTACCGATCTCTCCGTGTTTGAGCGGGTGATGCGCGTGAACTTCCTCGGTAGTGTGTGGTGCACCTCGTACGCGATGCCGCATCTTGCGGCGTCGCGCGGCCGACTGGTGGCCGTCTCGTCGCTCACGGGACTCGCCGGTGTGCCCAAGCGCACCGCTTACGGCGCAACGAAACATGCGATGGCGGGGTTCTTCGATTCGTTGCGTATCGAGTTGGATGGCACCGGCGTGAGCGTGACCGTGGTGTATCCGGGGTTTGTCTTCTCGGAGATCAACGAGCACGCGCTCAGCCCGGACGGTACGCCGTGGGGTGCGCGCGGTTACAAGCGCCGACCGGGTGAAACGATGCCCACCGACGAATGTTGCCGACTGATTCTGCACGCGGCAGCCAGACGCGATCGTGATCTGGTCATGACGTGGCGTGGCAAAGTCGGACGCATGCTCAAGCTGATTGCACCGTCGCTGGTGGATCGACTGGCGAAGCGTGCGATCGAGGGGAAGCAGTAGCCGTGACGATCACCCCCGTTACCCCCGAATCGCTCGCGCAGGCGGCGGCGCTGCTGCAACGCGGCGAACTCGTCGCGTTTCCCACCGAAACCGTCTACGGCCTCGGCGCAAACGCACTCGACCCGGAGGCCGTCGCGCGCATCTTCGCCGCGAAAGGACGGCCGGCGTGGAATCCCGTCATCGTGCATGTGGCCGACAGCCACGCCGCACAGGCGCTGGTCGCACACTGGCCTGAGCGCGCTGCACGTCTCGCGCGAGCATGCTGGCCCGGCCCGCTCACCCTCGTACTGCGCAAGCGCGATGTCGTACCGGATATTGTCACCGCCGGTACCGATACCGTCGCGGTGCGTGTGCCCGAACATCCCGTGGCACTGGCACTGTTGCGCGAGGCCGGCGTTCCGATCGCCGCACCGAGTGCGAATCGATTTACGCAACTCTCGCCCACCACCGCGCGACATGTGGCCGAGGGCCTTGGCGTGCGCGTGTCACTCATTCTTGATGGCGGGCCGTGCGACATTGGCATCGAGAGCACGGTGTTGGATCTGACGGGCGACACACCAATCATTTTGCGCCCGGGTGGTATCGGCGCAGAGACCCTCTCGCATGTGCTCGGCGAACCCGTGCGGTCACGCGCCGCAGCGATTGATCATCGCCACGAGCAGGCGGAGCCGCAGCGCTCACCGGGGGGAGCCACTCGGCACTACGCCCCGCGCGCGGAGGTCTGGCTCATATCCGCAGAGGACGTCCCGGAGGTGCAGGCTGCGATTACGCAAGCGTCCGCGCACGAGGCCGCCCGTGTCGGGGCGCTGCTACTCGAGGGCGGATTGCAGTTGGTCGGCGTTCAGCGCACGCTGCGCCTGCCCGCAGTGCCGGCTGGCTACGCCCAAGGGCTCTACTCGTCACTGCACACGCTCGACGGCGACGGGTGCACGGTGATTGTGATTGAAGCGCCGCCGCCGGGCGCAGCGTGGGACGCGGTGCGGGACCGTGTCATGCGCGCCACGCGTTAGCCGCGCACGCCACGCCAAATCGGATGCTCGCGGTTGCTCGCGGGGCAACGATCCCGACCATCGACCAATGACCACCTCACGATCCCGCCCTGTTGGCGCCCTGCCCGCTCAATAGATTGCGCGGATGCTCCCGATCGATCTCTCCGGCAAGCGCGCGCTCGTTGCAGGCGTCGCTGACGATGGCGGCTTTGGCTTTGCCATCGCCAAGGCGCTCGCGCAAGCGGGTGCAACCGTGTGTGTGGCCACGTGGCCACCCGCTCTCAACATCTTTCTCACGTTGCTCGAACGCGGCAAGCTCGACCAGTCGCGTACCCTGCCCGACGGATCGCTCTTTGCGTTTGAACGCATCTATCCGCTCGATGCCGCGTATGACGATCTGGCCAGCGTCCCCGACGACGTGCGTACCTCCAAGCGCTACGCCGATCTCGGCGACTTCACGATTGCCGGCCTCAAGGCCCGCTTGATCGAAGACTTTGGCGAACAACCGCTCGACATCCTCTTCCACTCGCTCGCCAACGGCCCGGAAGTCAAGAAGCCGTTGCTCGAAGTGAGCCGCAAAGGCTACCTCGAAGCGGTGAGCGTGAGCGCCTATTCCAACGTGGCACTCGTGCAGCAACTCGGTCCGATCATGCGTCCGGGTGGTTCCGTGTGCTCGCTCACGTATATGGCGAGCGAGCGCGCCGTGCCGGGCTACGGCGGTGGCATGTCATCGGCCAAGGCGGCGCTCGAAAGTGATACGCGTTTGATGGCGTTTGAAGCCGGTCGAAAGTGGGGCGTGCGCGTGAACACGATTTCAGCCGGACCATTTGCCTCGCGCGCCGCCAAGGCGATTGGGATCATCCAGCGCATGGTGGACTACTGCGCGGCCAACTCTCCGCTCCCCGAAGCGCTGGATGCCAAGGACGTGGGACATACGGCGGCATTTCTCGCCAGTCCGCTGGCGGCCGGTATTACCGGCACCACGCTGTACGTCGACAAGGGATATCACGCGATGGGCATGGCCGTCGATCCAACGTCCGCCGCGATCGTCTAGGCCAACGCCAACACCGATCGGATCCCCACATGGGCATCGTGCTGTTCGTGATGGGCGCGGTAGTGGCCGTCGTACTGTCCATGCTGGTGGGTGGGCTGCTCTTGCCACGCGCCCATGAGGTCACGCGCGTGCTGCGTCTGCGCGCCACGCCCGACGCGGTGTGGTCGCTCGTGGCCGATCCGGCAGGCTATCCGACGTGGCGCGACACGATGTCGTCGGTCGACATTGATGGCACCGCGCCGCTGCGCTGGCGCGAGTTCGGTGATGACGGCTCGCTGGCGTTTGAGGCGGTGCGCGTGAACGCACCACACCACTTTGCGGCGCGGCTGCTCGATGACGATGTGGCACGACAGATTGAACGCGAGTTCACGCTTGACCCCGACGGTGCCGGCACGCGCGTGGTGTATCGCGAGTTGAGCTCCGTGAACAATCCGATTGCGCGATTCGTGAATCGCTACATCATGCGGCGCACCGGAGCGAGTGATCGGTTGCTCGTCGCGCTCGCGATTGCGCTCGATGAACAAGCGCAGCCGGACGAAGGGTAGCTTGCCGCCTCACCGCTGCGGCGAGGCAGAGGTGGCATGCAGTCGTCGCACGCTGGCAATCCCAAGCACCGGACCAATCGCCAACAGCGCGAAGGCCCACTGCCAGCCCAGCCCCCGCGCGATCATCGGCACCAGCTGAATCGTCAGCGTCGTCAGCAAAAAACCGAGCGAGACCTGCAACGTGAGCGCCGTGCCCACGGCATCGGCAGGGACACTTTCCGTGACCAGTACGCTGAACTGCGCGCTATCGGCGATCACGAAAAATCCCCACACCAGCGCCACCGGCGCGAGCAGCCACCAACTGCGCCCGAATCCGAACCCTATCGCCACCGCGCACACGCCGCTCACGGCCATCGCACGCATCACGAGTCGCTCTCGGCCAATACGATCGGCCACGAGGCCGCCCCACACACAGCCGATGCCGCCCACGGCGATCACGCCAAACGACACCACGCCCACAATCCACGACGGCGCCGCGACCGCGCCCGGCTGCATGACACGCTGCAGCTCACTCGCCGCAAAGAATGCCGCAATCCAGGTCCAGAAACTGTAGAGCTCCGCCATGTGACCGAGATATCCGCCGAGGGCGAGTCGATAGCGACGGCCACGCAGCACATCACCAACCAGCGACCAACTGAACGGCCGCGACGGGAACGCGTACGGTCCGTCCCGATAGCCCGCGAACACGAGCGTCGCCGCCAGCAACGCGCACCCGCTGGCGCCGATCGCGATGTGCGCCACCTCGGCGCCCGGAATCGCCTGCGCGAGATAGGGCACCGCTTTCCCGATGGTGAGTGCGCCCACGATGATCCCCACCGCCACACCGCGTCGCGCGCGAAACCACGTGGCCGCCATCTTCATCGCGGGCGGATACACGCCAGCGAGACACGCGCCGGCCAGGAAGCGTGACGCCAACGCCACCGAGTAGTTGTCGGTGAACGCGAGCGGGAGATTGGCGAACGCGCCGGCCAGCGCCGAGACAGCAAAGAGACGACGCGCCGGCACCAGATCCGCGAGATTGAGCAGCGCGCTGATTGCGGTACCAACCACAAACCCAAGCTGGACCGCGTTGGTGAGCCAGGCAACGTCCGTGTCACTGAGCGCCCAACGCTCGGCAAGCTGCGGTGCCGACGCACTGCCGGCGAACCACAGCGCCATGCCGAGCAGCTCGGCGACCGCCAGCAGCGCGAGCAGGCGCCAGCGCGAAGGATCTGAATCGGGAGGCGGGAGTG
>JBBRDP010000121.1:0-10546 GCA_038203795.1 Gemmatimonadales bacterium | reverse complement strand
GCGGTGGTCTGCACCTCGGACACCAGCGTGGTTTTGGGGTTCCGACCGGCCACCACGACGCGCCGGAGAATGTCTCGCTCCGTGAAGACGCCCACGAGATTTTTGTCTGCGTCCACGACCAACAAGCCGCCCACGCTGCGGTCGTTCATCAGTTCGGCGGCTTCAAACACGGTGCTGGTGGGTGAGATGGAGACCACAGCGGCGCCCTTCTGGGCCAGAATGTCGCGAACCTTTGGCATGAGAGGACTCCTGAGAGGGGAACGAGAAGTGCGCGTCAGCGCGTGAGCCCGTACACGATGTAGTTCGTGGCGAACTTGTAGGCATCGTTGGAGAGATTGACCGGATACCAGCCGTCACCCGACCACTCCATATAATCACCGATATCGTTGTTGTAGTTGATGATGACCAACAACCGTCGTGAGGGATCGTTGTCCTCGAAGATGCCGAGATACTCCGCTCGTGCGCTCGGCGTCCCCGGGTGGTGCATGCCCTCAAGCGAGGCGATGGAGAAGAACGAATGAAAGATCGGGTGGTCCGCCGTGAGCGGCACGATCTGCGCATCGGGCAGCACCGTTCGCATCGCACGCTCAAACTGCGTCCACTGATTGAGCAGAAAGTCATCGACGATAAGAAACCCTCCCTTGTGCAACCAGCGTTGCAGTCCGTCGGCCTCCGGCACAGTCGGATACCAGTAGCCGGGCTCCGACAGATAGGCGATCGGATAGCGGAACAACGCCGGATCGTCCATGTCGTGCACGTTACTCTCGCTGACGTGCGGTCCGATCGACGTGAGGTCGTGCATGATCGTCATGAAGTTCCGCTCCATCGCCGGATAGTCGAACGACCAGCCCGGATGTCCCTGGTAGCGCAAGCGGGCGAAGGTGAACCGACCGTCGTATGCAGCGTTGGGCTCGATGTATTGACGCCGCTGTGAGTCGGCGTAGCTCGCGACACACGTCACGGCCAGCAGCGCCACCAATGCCGAACGCGTGCTCATGCGGAAGCGCGTTGCATCGCGACGGCCAGCTCGACATCAGCCATGGGAATACTCCGATCGCGGGAAAGCAGGTCGAGGCGGGTCACCTCGGAGCGGGGGGATTGGAAGCATGCGGCCTGCCACGGCGAACGTCAACGCCTCAAGCCTCAAAGTCCCGCAGGTGGTGCCTGCACCAGCAGGGCGCCCGCGACGCAGCACGCAACCGCCCAGAGCGTGGACCGTCGCGTGAAGGTGAGCAGACTGAAGGCCACGGCCACGATCAGGAGATCGGGCAAGCCGAACACCGCGCTGGTAAACACCGGATCATACAAGGCCGCTGCGAGTACGCCCACGACTGCGGCATTGAGACCGGCCAGCAACGCGCCCGCACGCGGCAGCGTACGCACACGCGACCACACCGGGAGCACCGCGACCAACAACAAGAAACCCGGGGCGAACACCGCGAGGATCGCGACACCCGCGACGAGCAGCGAGGGTGCCGTCATGTTGAGGGCCGCACCGAGATATCCCGCCAGCGAAAACAGCGGTCCGGGAATCGCCTGCGCCGCACCATAGCCGAGCAGGAAGGTGTCGGCTGACATCCAGCCCGTTGCCACAAGGGATTGCTCGAGCAGCGGGAGTACGACATGCCCACCGCCGAAGACGAGTGCACCGGCCCGGTAGAACGCCGCTGCTGTGCCGCCCAAGGACGGCGAGCCGCCGGGCCATAGCAGCGCGGTGAGCAGCCCCGCACCAAACGCAAACGCGGCGAGAGCGGCCGCGCGGAAGCTGATGTCGGGCACGACGAACACCGATGAGGCCGGCGTCGGCGTGCGACACAACAGCAGGCCCGCCAACGCACCGGCCGCGATCACGACCAATTGCAGCGATGCGGAGGCGGCCACCAACAGCGCGATCATGGCGGCGACGGCAATACCAAGACGCGTCACATCGGGCGTTAATTGCCGCGCCATGCGCAGCACACCGTGTGCGACCACTGCGACGGCCGTCAGCTTGAGTCCGTGTACCACCGTCACGCCAACTCCGGTGTCGAGCAGCGGCGCAAAGCGGGCCAACAGGATCAACAGGAGCGCTGACGGTGCCGTGAAGCCTGCGAACGCGGCGAGCGCGCCGCCCCAGCCGGCCCGCAGGAGCCCGATCGTAAACCCCAGCTGGCTACTGGCCGGTCCGGGCAGCATCTGACACACGGAAAGCGACTGTGCAAACTGCTCGTCGCTCAGCCAACGTCGACGGGTAACGAACTCCTCGTGCAGGTAACCGATATGCGCGATTGGCCCGCCGAACGACCGCACGCCAAGCCGAAGGAACGCCACGAATACCGTGAGGGACGAATCGTTCTCGGAAGCGGGCATCGTCAATGCTAGGCGATTGGCGGTGCTTTGCGCGAGCGGTAGTTTCCGGACGGCGGTTGATTCGCCCTCGAGGCACGCGCATGACGCGATACTCATTCTCACCCATGGTGGTATGTCCCGACGCAATCAAGTTGCCGCGCTGCTCACGCTGATCTCTCTCGGGTTGCTCGTCCCGGGACTCACCCGCCCCGTGCTCACCATTTCCGCGTCCATCTCCGTCCTCGGCAACACGCGGGAGATCTTCCGCGAGACGCAGAGCATCACCGAGAGCGTGCGCAACCTCTTCGAGTCCGGTAATACTTTCGTTGCGGGTCTCATTCTGCTCTTCAGCATTTTGGTACCGGTGCTGAAGGCGCTGCTGCTTGGCGTGGTCCTCTTCACGCGTGATCCCGTGGTGCGCACGCGACTCGGCGGGTTTGTCCGCTCCATCAGCAAATGGTCGATGGCTGATGTATTCGTGGTTGGCGTGTTCATTGCATTCATGGCCGCCAACGCGCTCGACAACCTCGACGCGCAGGCCGGCATTGGTTTGTATTTCTTCGCCGCATACTGCCTTGTGTCCAATCTCGCATTTCAGTTTCTCAGCGTCTCCAGCGACTGAATCCGCGACGTCCACGTTGAGGCGGCCGCTGCGTCGGCGTACGCTCGCAATACCGCGTTCGTCACGACGGCACCGCTGATCGTCCCCGCCAGCAGGCAACTGTCCCACCGCTGAATCTCCGATGGGTGTTGGTCGTATCTGACATTTGTGCGCAGAGTCCAAGCGCACGATGTCACGACACGCAGTCCATTCATCCTCAGGAGGTCAGCATGTTGCTTTTCACGCTTACATCGGCGGCGTTCTTCGCTGCGGCACCCGTCGCTCAGGTGGTCACACCCGCCAGTGTACCAGTGGCCGTTGAACGCTCTGTGCAGGCTGCGGCCAACCCGCATCTGCAAAACGCCCGCTCCGCGATGGAAAAGGGCGACCTGTCGCTGGCGCGACGCGAGTACCAGTTTGCACAGATCGTGGATCGCGAGGCCGGACGTATTCCGGTGGACGCTTCGAAGGGCCTCGCCGCGTTGCTCTTCACGCAGTCGCAGCCTCGCGCGGCGGCCGAGATCATGCAGCAGCTGGCCGATGAAGCGGCGCTCGCTGGGCAGATCGATCTTGAGGCGAGCGCTCTAATCTCGGCCACCTGGTTGCGCCTCGAGTGCGGCGACCGATTCGCGGTGAAGGAAGGGGTGCGTCGCCTGCACCAAATCTCGCGCGACCGGAGCATCTCGTCCGAGACGCGCGCGATGCTCAAGAAGCAGCTTGGATGACGCGTGTATTTCACGGTGCGGCGAACCCATGCGTTCGCCGCACCGTGGTGCGCGTCTGATGGACGTGACTACTTGAAGCGCATCCCGTTCGCGGCGACGGTGCCTTTCGTCGGGACAACTGTCGGTGCTTTCGGTGCTGCTTTTGGTGCTGCTTTTGTGGCCGGCTTCTGCGCCGAGTTCACCGGACGGTTCCCGGACGGGCGTGCGCCTTCGCTACGCACGCCGCCGCCGTCGGTCCGCATGCTGAGCGCGATGCGCCCGCGCGCCAGATCAATACTCTGCACCGTGACGTTCACGCGCTGACCAACACGCACCGCGTCGTTGGGGTCTTTCACAAAACGATCTGACAGTTGACTCACGTGGACGAGTCCGTCCTGATGCACGCCGATGTCCACAAACGCGCCGAACGCCACGATGTTGGTGACCACACCTTCGAGCACCATGCCCTGCACCAGGTCCTGTGGCTTCTGCACATCATCGCGGAATGCGGGCGGCTCAAACGCCTCACGCGGGTCGCGGCCCGGCTTGCGCAGCTCGTCGGCAATGTCCACGAGCGTTGGCATCCCCACGGCCTCCGACACGTACTTCGAGAGCTGCAACTGAGACACCAGTGCCTCGTTGCCCACCAGTGACGCGACATCGACGCTGAGGTCCAGAGCCATGCGCTCCACCAGCGTGTAGCGCTCGGGATGTACACCACTGGCGTCGAGTGGATGCGCTCCACCGCGGACGCGCAGGAAGCCCGCTGCCTGCTCATATGCCTTCGCGCCGAGGCGTGGGACGTCCTTGAGTTCTGCACGCGAGCGCAAGCCGCCACGCGCGTCGCGGAGCGACACAATCGCCTGCGCGAGCGACGGTCCGATGCCGGCCACATATGACAACAGCGCGGCGGAGGCGGTATTTACTTCCACACCAACACGATTCACGCACGACATCACCGTGTCATCCAGGCGCGACTTGAGCTTCGGTTGATTCACATCGTGCTGATACTGTCCCACGCCGATGCTCTTGGGATCGATCTTCACGAGCTCGGCGAGTGGATCCTGCAAACGGCGCGCAATCGACACGGCGCCGCGCAGCGACACATCCAGCTCGGGGAATTCGGCGCGTGCCAAGTCACTCGCCGAATACACACTCGCGCCAGCCTCGCTGACCACCACCACTTGCGGAACGGGCGGATCGAGTTCGCGCAGTGACGCCTTGATGAGATTCTCCGTCTCCCGACTGGCCGTGCCATTGCCCACCGCGACAAGCTCCGGTGTGAAGCGCTGTACGAGCGCACGCACGGCACCGGCGAATCGATCTTCCTGATGCAGATACAGCGTATCGGTGTGCACCAGCGCACCGGTGGCACTGACCACCGCCACCTTCACGCCCGATCGAAATCCGGGATCGAATCCGATCACGCGCTTTTCCCCAGCCGGCGCGGACAGCAGTAGTTGCTCGAGGTTGCGTCCAAAAATCACGATTGCTTCATCGTCGGCGCGTGTTTTGAGCTCGACACGCAGCTCGACTTCGATCGCCGAGGCGAGCAGTCGCTTGTACGCATCAGCGGCCACCAACGTGAGCTGAGAGGTTGCGCGCCGAGGTTCGCCAATCTCGCGCAGGAGACGAGCCACGATTTGCTCGGCGGGCGCAACGACCTGCCACTGCAGTTCGCCCTCGGCTTCACCACGGCGAATGGCCAGCATGCGGTGACTGGGAATGGTGCCCAGTGCTTCCTCATACTCGAAGTAGTCCTTGAATCGGGACGCGTCGCTGGCCTTTCCGGTCATGACCACGCTCTTGACGCGACCCTGTGCGCGCGTCATCTCGCGCACCCAGCCGCGCACCATCGCATCTTCCGCGACTTGCTCGGAGAGCACATCGCGTGCGCCCAGCAGTGCCGCCGCCACATCCGCGACGTCGTCGTTCAAGTAGCCCGCAGCCGCCGCTTCCACCGCCGTGTCGTCAGTGCTACCGGCCCAGATGAGTTCAGCGAGCGGTCCCAATCCGCGTTCCCGCGCGATCATGGCGCGCGTACGACGCTTGGGTTTGAACGGGAGATAGAGATCCTCGAGCGCCTGTTTGCTGTCGGCGCGCAGGATCGTGGCGCGCAGCAGGTCATCGAGCTTGCCCTGCTCGTCGATGCTCTTGAGAATCGCGGTCCGGCGATCTTCCATCTCGGTGAGGTAGGCCGAGCGTTCCTGCACATCGCGCAACTGTACTTCGTCAAGGCCACCCGTGGCTTCCTTGCGATACCGGGCAATGAACGGGAGCGTATTGCCCGCGTCGAAGAGCTCCAGCGTGTCCCGCACCTGCGCAGTGGAGAGCGAGAGTTCGCGGGCGACGCGCGCCACGATCTCTGCGGCGGACGGTGAGGAAATGACAGCGGGCATGGGGCAGAGTGCGTAGACAGGTCGGGAGCGGCGCAGGCGCGAGAGCGCGCGCGGTGGTGAGGGCGCATATTGTGCCGAGCCGCCCGCGTGGGCAACGGCTTGACTTCGCCCGTGCATCCCTCACGTCACCTCGCAGTCTTCCCGCGTCAGGAGAGTTTCCCGCATGTCGTCACCGAGTTTCTCGCGCGCCGTTGTTCGCTCGCTCCCTCGTGCGCGTACCGGACCGTTCGCGCGTCACGCGCTCACCGGCCTGTTCGGACTAAGCGCGCTCGCCGCGCTGTCTGCGGCCTCGCTGGCCGCCCAAACCGCGCCCATGCCGCAGATAGAAATGCAGCCGGTGCGCGTGAATCGCGCCAACTGGGCGCTCGCGGATCGGTTCAGCATCGCGAACATGCGGAACATGGCGTTCAGCACATCGGTGGCGCCGCGGTGGATCGGCGAGACGGACTCGATGTTCTACAACTGGCGCGATCGCAATGGCGGCACGTTTTATCTCGTGGTGCCGCAAGCGAAACTCAAGCGTCCGCTGTTCGATCATGTGAAGCTGGCCGAAGAGCTGTCGCGGCTCCACCGCAAGCCGTACGAACCCGGCAAGTTGCCGTTTACCGCGCTCAACTTCACCAAAGACCACAAGCGCATTCGTTTTCAGGTAGACTCCACGCGCTACGAATGGAATCTCAGCGCGCAGACGCTGACCAGCCTGGGCACCTGGCGCCGCGACTCGGTTGCGGTGGACGAAGAGCGCGAACAAGGGGCTGGTGGCGGTGGCGGGCGCGTTCCAGAGTTTCGCAACTTCTCACCGGACAGCACGGCGTTCGCGTTTGCGCGTGAGCACAACCTGTTCGTGGTGGAGGTTGCCACGGGCGACACGGTGCAGGTGAGCACCGACGGCGCCAAAGATTACAGCTTCGGATTCCGCGACACGGCTGCCAACAATCGGCAGCGTCAGGACGACGACGAGCAGGACACCGAGACCACGCAGGGCGGGCAGGACCGCAGCCGCGACCCGCGGGTCCGCGCGAGCGTGAGCTGGTCGCCGGATTCGCGTTCGTTCACGGTGCAGCGCAGCGATTCGCGCAAAGTGAAGGAGCTGTATCTCGTGAACGTGCTCTCCAATCCGCGCCCCACGCTGAGCTCCTACAAGTACGCCATGCCGGGTGAAGCGGATGTGAGTCAGCAGGAACTGTTTGCGTTCACACGCGGCGAGCGCGCAATTCGCAAGGTGCCGGTGGACAAGTGGAAGGATCAGCGCATCAGCAACGTGCACTGGCCGGTGAAATCGGAGACGTTCCGTCTCGTGCGCCGCGATCGCCTGCAGCGCAACATGGAGCTGGTGGAAGTCAACACCTCCACGCTCACGCTGAAGACGCTGCTCACCGAATCGGTGGAGAACGCGTTTCTTGAGATTCAGCCCGTGCGTTACGTGACGCGCGGTGGTGATTTTGTCTGGTTCTCTGAGCGCACCGGCTGGGGTCACTACTACCTGTACAGCCACGATGGCACATTCAAGCGCGCGCTCACGAGCGGCATGTGGCGCGCCGAGTCGATCGTGGACGCGGACACCGTCAAGGGCACGATCTTTGTGAGTGGCGTGGGGCGTGAGCCGGGCCCGAATCCGTATTTGCGTCACACCTACCGCATGAACGGCGACGGATCAGGATTCACGCATGTCTCGCCCGGCACGTACGATCACGCGATGCGCGTGTCGCCAACCAAGCGCTTCATCGTGGACAATTATTCGCGCGCCGACACAATTCCCGTGGCCGTGGTGCGTGACGCGATGACGGGCCGCGTGGTCATGCCGCTCGAAATCATGGACGATTCGCGCGTCAAGGAAATGGGCTGGACCGCGCCGTTGCCGTTTACGACCAAAGCGGCCGACGGCACCACCGACATCTACGGCAACATGTGGAAGCCGGCAGACTTCGATTCTACGAAAAAGTATCCGATCATCGCCTACGTGTATCCCGGTCCGCAAACCGAACAGGTCACGAGCGGCTTCAGCACGGGCGGCGTGATGCAGCAGCTGGCGCAACTCGGATTTGTCGTGATTCAGATCGGCAATCGTGGCGGCACGCCGCAGCGTTCCAACGCGTACCATAGCTTCGGCTACTACAACCTCCGCGACTACGCGCTGGCCGACAAGAGAACGGGCATCGAGCAGCTCGCCGCGCGTCATCGATTCATCGATCTGGATCGCGTTGGAATTTATGGACATTCCGGCGGTGGCTTCCTCACCGCCGCCGCGTTGATGCTGCCGCCATACAACGATTTCTTCAAAGTGGGTGTCTCGTCGGCGGGCAATCACGACAACAACATCTACAACCAGAACTGGAGCGAGCAGCACCACGGCTTGCGCGTCATCACCGAGCGTCGCGACACCACGCAACGTCGTGACACCACACAACGCGGACGCGGCGGCGCAACGAACGGTGGGAGCGGTGGCGCACGCACGCAGGCGCAGCAGGGACGCAACGGCGCGCGCGTGGTCGCGGTTGACGACAGCACGCGCTACGAAATTCGTGTGCCAACCAACGCCGAGCTCGCCGCGAACCTCAAGGGCAAACTGTTGCTCGTGCACGGTGACATGGACAACAACGTGCACCCCGGCAACACGATTCGCCTCGTGGATGCACTCATCAAGGCGAACAAGCGCTTCGACATGATGATGCTGCCCGGCCAGGCCCACGGCTTCGGTCCCATGCAGCCGTACTTCAATCGCATGCTCATGGAATACTTCGCCGAGCATCTCATGGGCGATTATTACCGTAGCTCGGCCGAGATTCGGTAAGCGCGGCGTAGCGCGTGCGACAGCGGCCGGTCGTCCCATTGGACGGCCGGCCGCTTTGTCGTGCGCGCTTCGCTCGTACTGCGATACTGCCGTACTGCTGCCGTCACCCAGGAACGGATGCCGAGTCGAACAGGCCTTCATCAGGTACTCCAGTATGAGACGGATGTGTCATCCGAGCGTCACGCCGCCGTGTGATTTTGCGTTCGTCGACTGGCGCCGTGGCAGACCCGACCGCAGTCGGGACGAAAGCAGTCAGGACGATAGGGCAACGTGATTTTCTATTATCATTGTTCTGGTGAATCAACCCGTACGCCACCCCCGACGTAGTTTTGTTGCGACTGCGAGGGTGCTTGGCAATCCGCCGTCGGCCCCGCCTTTCCTTTCTCCGATTTGGAGCCCCGCCGTGTTCTCTCGTTCTGCCCTGCACACGCTGCGCCGGCCCTTGTGCTGGCTGACTGTTGGACTTGGCGCCACCGCGTCGGTGGCCGACGCCCAGGACCGGCTCCCGTCGATGCCGGGGTATGTGCAGTTCCAGAAAATGCGGACGGAGCTCCCGAACGCCGTGCGCTCTGGTGCCATCACGCCGGTGTGGGAGGCAGACGGTCGCGGCTTCACCTACACCGCCGACGGTAAGCGCTGGCGCTACGACGTCCGCGCGCGCACCGCCGCCGAAGCACCGGCGGCAGGTGGACAGAATGGCGGACGGGGCCCCGGTGGACCGCGTGTTGAACGCGGACGGCAAGCGGAAGTGGCGTTCACCGCCGACAGCACCCGCCGTGCCGAACACCGTGACCGCAATCTCTATGTGAGCAAAGTGAACGGCAGCGACGAACGCGCCGTGACCACCGATGGCAGCGCGGAGAAGCGCATCAAATACGGCACCGCGAGTTGGGTGTACGGCGAAGAGCTGTCGCAAACCACCGCAATGTGGTGGTCACCCGATGGAAGCAAACTCGCCTACTATCGGTTCGATGAATCGCCCGTGCAGGACTATTTTCTGCAGCTTGGACAGACGAAAATTCAGAGCGTGTTGGACGTAGAAGCGTATCCGAAGGCCGGCAGCCCGAATCCGGTGGTTGATCTGTTTGTGTACGATGTGGCCACGAACACAAGTGTGCGTGTCGATGTGCGCAGTGGTGCGCCGTTTGCCGACAGTACGGTGGGTCAGTACGTCTATCGTGTTGGGTGGACGCCCGACGGTAGTGCGATCACGTTCAATCGCACGAATCGCCGACAGAATGTGATGGAGTTCACCAGCTGCAGTCCCACCAGCGGTGCGTGCCGCGTGATCGTGCGCGAAGAGTGGCTCCCGAGCTGGACCGACAATCGTCCCGACATCCGCTGGCTCGCCGACAATCAGCGCTTCATCTGGACCTCCGAGCGTAACGGGTTCAAGAACTACTACCTCTACCACATCGACGGACGTTTACTCGCCACGCTCACGTCGCATCAGTTTGAAGTGGGTGGCATCACGCGTATTGACGAAAAGGCCGGACAGCTCTGGTACACGGCGCGCAGCGGTGACAACTACATGAAAATGCAATTGCATCGGGTGTCGCTCTCGGGCAAGGGCGACGTGCGACTCACCGACCCGGCGCTCAATCACACGGTCAACCTCTCGCCCGACGGCAAACACTTTGTGGATGTCGCACAAACGCACAACACACCACCCGTGTCATCGCTGCGCGATGCGAGCGGCACGCTGGTGAAGGAGCTGCGGCAG
>JBBRDP010000120.1:0-10575 GCA_038203795.1 Gemmatimonadales bacterium | reverse complement strand
GACACTTACACCTCGGTCCTGATGAGGTTCTGCAGGCGATTCGGGCCGCCTCGTGAATCCGTCGGCGTGGAAACGCCGCATGCGGACCCGGTCGATACGCGCCCCCCTCGCGTATCGACCGCTTGGATGGGGGGCGTATCGACGGGTGGCGGCTCCAATAAGGCTCAGGGGTGAAACGAGTTGCCACGCGGCGCGGGAGCGTCGCCCAATTTCCGCCATACACCTCCAATACCTCTAAGCGCCTTACGCGTGAGCGTGAGCGCGCGCGCCGTATCGCTCGCGGATCGTGCTGGGAATTTCTGAAGGTTCGGACCGTCGGCGGCGCGTGCTGTCCGCCGTGGAAAATCCGCTGCTCGCTCACGTCGTTGGCATCATCGTTCGTGGTCGGCGGGGAAATTTCGCCCCCGAAATTGCGCTTCGGGGAGCACACGCACGGCTTGGTCCCACGCCATCGCCGCGTCATTTTCATCGCGGAACCACCCCAAAGAAAGACGAATTCCGCGGACTGTGAGCTGAACACGCCAGCGTCGTTTGCGGGCACACCACCACACGCCGTAAAACTTCGACGACCTCTGCGCGCGTTTTCGACGCATTTGTGCGTTCTCCGCGGCATCGCATTCGGCAAGATTCTCTCGCCAGTTGTGCAGCGGGTTCTGATCGCGATGGTGGACCACGCGATCTTCAGCCGGGTTCATCACCAGCCGATGCAGGTACACGCTCCGACCCCCAATCCACGCCCTGGCGTAACCGCGTGCATCGCGTTTCGACCAGCGATAATGGCCGTAGCGTGTGAACGTGTCAGGATCAACCCAGGTGACGTCTTGGCTTTTCCAGAGCTGGAGTGGGACGGCGTCAGCGGGGGCACCGGCGGGGCGACAGGGTGGGCGGTTCGGGGAGTTGGTCATGTCCCGGACATCGAAGGCGCAACGGAAGTCCCGCAAGTCCTGCGATCACGTCGTTGATCGGTCGGCCCCAGTGCTCGTCGGAGCGCCGGAGATCGCTTGCACGTCCTGGTAACAGAACGCCACGGCGACCTGCAGCAGACGGCAGACGCCCTTGCCCCGCAGCGCAACATGGCCGTCCTCTCCTCCGTGATCGTGAAGCACGAAGCACCCGCTCGAGCGCGATTGTACGCTGGTGGAGGGCCGACTTTGGGCGACGCCTGCGCCATGCTGTCGGCTGGCCGCATGACGATCTCATCGAAGTCGCCGAAACGAGCCGCCGGGTCTACGGTACCGGCCAACGTCCCGGCGGCAAAAACGCCGCGCCACATTCCTCGGATTCCACCCGCCGAGATGCCATGTCCGGTGTGCGCCGATCCATCGAGAGTTCGACTCACCGCACGGGCGGATGTTGAGCGTATCCTGTCGCCGATGTTCGCGACGCCGTCGCGACGAGATCGCGAGCGTTCTGCCGACGTCGGGGAGACGATCCGTGCCGCGCCGAAATTGTGCGAGCGGAACTGCCTCACCTCGATGCTCGGCTACGGTTTTGGCGCCTCGACCACCGATCCGTGGTGCTACGTCGAGGGCCGGGTGGTCGAGTATCCCATCGAACATGGGTGGCTGGAGACCGCCACCGGAGGCGTTGTTGATCCCACGCCCGGGTCTTTTGAAACCGACCGCGTCGTGCAGTATTTCAAAGAGCATTCGTGGTCGGCGAGAATGCTGCGCGGCCTGTTGGACAACGTCGAAGAGTTCAACCTTCCGCTTACGGCATCCCTGCCGAGTTGTTTACAGTCCTGCGTCGTATTCCGCGACGTATCACTCGCGCTCCATCGCCATCTCAATGCCATGCATGTCGCCGCGACGGGTCAGCCGAACGTCGCCCCCGACGAAGAAGCGGAGTGGCTGTCGTTCGTGCTTGGGCCGTGCTGGACCATCGGACCGGGCGCCAACGCGTCGCCCCGCGACGGCAGACGGGCATGATCGCGGAGGAATCCGATGACGTGGCCGGATCGGGCAGCGGCCGGCGCTGGGGGCGCGAGTAGCCCCGGGCTACGCGCAATGATGACGCCCGAAGGCTGGCAGCGACACTACTTCGGGTGGCGTCGGCCGCTGCATCCGAACGGTGAGGTACAACGGACTGCGTGGGCGGCGGCCGATGAGCCGCCACCCCTGATCGGCCTCGGGCTTGCCAGCCACTTACTTCACGAGCGCGCCCCTCACAGCACGCACGCCATCGCCCCGGTCTGCGCGTTCTTGGTCGACGACGACGCCATGGCCTTCATGGCCACTGTGTGTCGCCTGTTCGGCGTGTAGGGGAGCGGCTTTGAAGTTTGGCGGCGCCGTACTGCGACACCACTACGCCGCACGACACGCGCTGAAATGTGTGGGATACGCGGCTCAGACAGCCACCACAGGGCACCACGGCAGTAGCGCGCGACGCGTTGCACACCTCCGTGGTGCTCGAGGCCCTCGACATGAAGGGCATATATGGTTATGTTACCGAGGTGGTTCGCCACTCAGATCAAGGCTCTCCATGAAGTGCATTTCCTCCGAGCGCCGACGTCTGACCCTACGCGTCTGAGCATCCACGGGCCGGCGCGGCAATGCTCGCGCTGCCGCAGCGGAAAGGCGTCTTTTCATCCTCGCTCCAATACGAGTGCTCCAAAAACATCGCTTTACCTCAAACACAGAAGCCAGTGTCGTCGCCTGCCACTCTATCGCACAAGAACAATCCGCACCGTCGTCACTCGGCCTTGGGGCAGCACTCGCCGTTAGCCATCAGGCGACCCAAAGAGGTACCATGCAAAGCGCATCAAAACCGAACTCCAGCGGCTAAACGGCAATGGGACGCTTCCAAGGCCGTGCCTCACTAGCCGCGTAATCAAGTCTCTGCTAACCACACAACTGCTCAATGGCTCGAAATTACTACGACAAGGATGGGCGCCTTAGGGGTACGTCTCGATCCGACGAAGAGGACGCAGCGATGGTGCTCGCGTTCGGCGGCATGGCCCTTTTCGTGGCGGCGGCGTGTGTGTTTCTGTGGCCTGCGGCTGTGCCGGCGTATATCGCTTACGAGTTGCTCGGCGCCTACAACGTCCACCTGTATTTCCGTTGTCTAGCCGCGTTCGGAATATTCTGCCTGATCATCTTCGCGTCGTTGCGAATCTACATAATCGGTATGTGCTACGCGGCCATCGTCGGCACCGCAATTGGCGTCGCCATAAGTATGGGGATCTCAACCCTGACGGACGACATTATTTGGATTGCCGGTGTTGGAATCCCGAGCACCATTGGAGCGTTGTGGGGGACATTTGCGCTCGCGGACGCAATCCTAAAGACCACTTCTGCCGCCAACCCTGCTAGTGAGAGGTCCGGTAGTCGGTTTCTTCCGTGGTCCGTACTGATTTCTCCCGCGGCCATCGCGGTGACATTGTTCGTTCCGCAGCCTACGCCTGACGCGCTACGACGGTTGTTCTCGCCACAGGAGAAAACAACACCTGCCTTGACCATGGAAAGCAAATCGGACGAGGCGACAGATCCGAAAACGTCGCCCACCGAGAATGAAGTAGATGATGAAAGCCTAGCAATCGACGACTCCGCTCCGAACAAAGTGTTTTCCGTTTCGTTTGCCGAGTTCGCTACCGAGCCAGTAGCACGTCTTTGGATGGAACAAAATGGGCCCTTTTCACTGCGTCCATTCATCGTGCCGATTACAGTCGACGGTGTAGCGTTCTATCGCGTGGCTATAGGACCGTATTCGACGCGCGATTCGGCAGAAGCTGAAGGGAGAAAGTCTGGAATTGCGTTCACTGTTGATACCGGTGCCGCTGCTGTTCTCAGATTGCCCAGCGACAGGTCGACTAGGCGTTGATGCTGACGTCGGCGACTCCGTCAGCGTCGAACAGGTAGCTCGCTTTTTGCAGCCTAGATCTCCGCTTTCGAGTTTTAATCTCGCTACCCTGCATACCACGACCTTCCGCACGATTCGCGTCTTAGTGTGGCCAAATGCAAACCGGTTTTCCCGTCTCGAAGTGTTCGCACACTCCATTTCTTCTTGTCTCGACACATGGCAGAACATTTCCGACCAGAAAACGGACGCCTAGCGATTGTCGACGCCTTGCCGACGTCGTACAAGTTGTCTGCGCAGCTCGCGGAGAAAGTGCTTGAGTCAGTCAGCGATCTCTACGTGATAGATCGAATGTCGTGGCGCCCAAAGATGAAAAATGCTGTGATTTATCTCGTGCTGAATGATCCACGTGATGTTTTCGTCGATCTCGTAGCCGGCCTCACCGTTCTACTACCGAAAAGTGATTTGGGCTTAATACGATTAGGCTTCACGCGAGAACCCGCCACGGACCAGCATATGCAGGATTGGCGTGGACGCTCGACCATTAAAAGAGAAAGGGCGTGGCCCAACCCCATACAAGACGTATCGGCACTCTTTCGAGATGAGGCCGAACAGTCGTTGAAGACCTATCACGGTCTCCTGCTGGAGCTTGCCGACAATGGAGAACTGAAGCGTGGCGGGACGTCACGACCCGAACTTCGGATGCGACAACTGGTTAGGCGAATGTTTCCAGACGCCGGCTTCACCCGCGTTCGTCCCACATGGTTAATTGGATCGAGAGGAAAGTCACTCGAGCTCGATATCTTTTCGGAGCGAATGGAGTTCGCCATTGAGGTGCAAGGTCCGCACCACTTTCAGCCAATCCACGGTGACGAGGCCCTTGTTCAACAAGTTGCGCGCGATGTTTGGAAGAGAGCGCGATGCGCCGAACGCGGAATTAGATTGTTAGTCGTCGATGCCTCTGCGATTGATCGTGAACTTTTCACGCTCTCTAGCACGGATCAGGCCGAAATGGTCTCGGAACTCATCCGGCGCACACTTGTTGCTGGCTACTTCGAGTGGCCGGACTAAGAGTTGATGTGGCGTGCGATGCGCCTGCCACACCGAACAGTCGCCCAAGAGCGTCGCCATTGCGCCTCTGTTCATCTTCCTCCCGTGACCATCGTCCACAATCGTCGCGACCGATTGCAAACTGTGTGCTTGACGTCGGAGTTTACGCGGGTAGCGCGATTCATGGCGATCACTACCTCGCAGCGAATCGATCAGGGAACTGAGCCATCCGCAGACTCCGATGTTCGCATCTCGATCAACCGAACGGTTGACTCATCTCGGCAGGTATAGTCGCCGAGCGGTGACCTGGCCTGGCTTTCCATTTGTCGAAGGCTTGTCGTCATCTCGCGGTTGGCCGGCGGCACCGAGATATCCCTTGCTGGAGATGACCTCGAACGACCAGCATCGATTGGTGTTCGCTCGACCCACGCAGCGCACTTTTAGCCGCGATCTTCACTGCGTGGGGAATTACGACGATCACTCCCCAGGGAGAATCAGACGATCTCCGACACCATCAGCGTCGTCGAAAGATTGGTTGACCACGCCTTATCGACGTCCCATGGACGGCAGCCTAGCGTCGCTGGTACCCTCGGCCAGCCCGGCCAATAGTGCTTGGTGAAATCCCTCTTTTCCCAAGCACTGGAGCGTTATGGCCGGGCAGTCCCTGCAACTCGCTGAACCGCTGATGCCCGTCTTTAGCGGTCGCATCGAGAGTCCGTCGTCGGAACTCGAGCGCCTTTGGAAAATCGCCCTCGGCAACCTGCGGGAGTCGTCCCGACGTGCCTACCGAGCGCGCCTTCTGCAAATCACGCAGTGGCTCGGCATCAGTCTCGACGTACTTCCGCTGCTGATCATCCAATCGGACACGGCGCGCTTTCACGCGTGGGTGTTCGAGTATCGGGAGTACCTTGAGCATTCTCGCCTCTCGCCCGCCACATGCAACCTCACGTTGGCCGCGCTCACCCGCGTGGTGGGATCTCTTCATCAACGCCAACTCATCACGTGGACGCTGTCGGTGCGCGGATTTAAGGCACAGCGATTTCGGGACACGGACGGACCCACCGAGGCGGTGGTACAGCAGCTCATCTGCGAGGCGCGTAAGAACACACTGCATCCAGATCGCGGGGCCCGTGACGAGGCGATCATCCGATTGGCAGTGTCGCTGGGTTTACGTCGATCCGAAGTGGTTATGCTCGACATATCCGACGTCCAGACGACGTCCGTCGGCGTGATGTTTGTCGACGTGCAGGAGAAAGGCAGTGATGAGCCGCGCCGCATGAAGGTGCCGAGGATAGCCGCGCGCGCCGTAGCCGCATGGCTCACGGCGCGCGCGGCGTTTGCAGATGACCCTGACGAGCCGGCGCCCCTGTTTATTCGTCTGACGCATACCGCGCGCAAGCAGCGTCGCGCGCAGCGGCTCACCGATGAGGGCATGGCGCACGTGCTGCAGCGGCTGCAGCGGAGGGCCGGCGTCGCCGACCGCGTTCGCCCACATGGGCTCCGCCATCGCGCAATCACCTCGTTTCTCGAGGCTGGCGGGACGCTGGTGGACGCCGTCGCGTTCGCACGCCACACCGATCCGAAAACCACGATGATCTACGTGGACAATCTGAAGAAGGCAGCTGAGCGGGCAGCCGAGATCGTCGACGGGCTCTTCGGGGAGTAGCGTCAGCGCGCGGCTCCACCCGGGGGCCGAACTCGACCACGGTCGGCATTCCGGCAGCGTTTGTATCCATGTGATAGCCTGTTGTCAGGGCATCCAGATGGGGTGCCCTGCCACGCGCTGCCGAGGGCAGCGATCACCGGAATCACGATGAACGTCGAAGTATTGCGCACCGTCGAACCGTATCTCTTCCACGGCCTCGCGGTCGTCGGCATGGCCGACGCCCAGATCATGGAGCTCGCGGTAACCCTCCATCGTTCCCCGGATAGTGGCCCGACGAAACAGGCGTTGGACGACTACGGATGGCTCTTGCAGGAGGGCATGAGGGGCATTGAGCTCAATGAGCGGAAGGCGATGGCGCTTGTGGAGGCGATGCGCGGGTGGTGGGTGGGCTCACCGCATGAAGCGTTTGGATTGGCTTGCCAAGTCGAGTCGCTGTTGCATCCTGCCCACGGCGACTGCGCGACTCTGGGATTCTCGGCCGCGGAGTCCGCGGCGTTTGTTGCCGAGCTCGAGTCGATGAATTCGCTCCAGCTGCTCGTGCTGATGCGCCTCGCGAAGCAGGTCCATTCGACCGCGCGAACCAGTGCTGACGCGCTCATCGCCATTCGGACCGTGGGGCTGGTGCGGAAGGCTGGTGAGGAGGACGCCGCCTGGTGAGGTCAGTCGCGAGGCTGGTTTGCTCTGACAGCATCCAAGGGGTGGGCCGCTGCTGGCCCGCCAACTTGGGGCGCCTCGCTGGATCGAACATGGGAAACGCTGTAACGCGAGCGGGAATGCGACACAGACCCTGCTCGCACAACGAAGGAAATCGTGTGCAAACAATCAGCGCTCACGCACCGTTTGACCGGCACTGCCGACACCCGGACAACGGCCGCGATGTGTCCGCCGGGCGACAGCGACTCCGCATGCTAGGCTCCGCGCATTGGGAAAGCACTCTGGCTTTCCGACCTTTTCTCTGGAGACTGTGATGACAGCAACCTTGCCCCTCTCGCTACACGATCACGACGAGCTGTACGCACTCGCACAAATGGACGGTGGCTATCGCTCCGCCCTGCACATCCTGCGTTCACCGCGCTTCGCTCGCGACCGCCGCATCTGGAACCACGTCGTACCGCACCATCCCAATCGAGGGATCTACTTCGAGCGAATGATCGCGACCGGCGGATTCAGTCACGGCGAGGAACTCCTGCTGCACACGGCATGGAGTCTGTTCAACGGCGGCGTGACGCTGTCGCTGGATGACTTGTCGTGCACGCTCGACGCGACGGGGCTGCAGCTCGCTGTCGAGGCGATTGCTTTGCGTGCGCTGCGGTAGCTCTGTGCTACACGTGGGTGCGAAGATGCCGAGTACCCATCGAACTACGCTGTTAACCTTCTCGAAGACTGAAGGCATGATGCGCCGAATGCGTCATGGTCAACCCACTTCCTATACCAGCGACCGCAGCTGGACAACCACGAGGACATGATGGAAGAACCGTCGTTCACGTTCCTGGCAGATTGCGCCAAGTCTCGGTGTACCCTGCGTTACACAGACGAGTACGGAAACTCGTCTGATCGCGAATTCTTTGCTTCGCAAAGCGGTGGTGCCGTCTACGAGGGCGACCGCAATCCACGGCAGGTGTGCGAGGGTCTCAAGCGCCTCGGCGCGACGCTTTACTGGCAACCAGATTTTGACGCAACGCTCGCGGATCTTATCCGTCGCGAGTGTAACCGCAACAAGTGCGTCTCGAGCCGCGTGCTCTTTCCTGAGTAAGCGAGAGCTGAGGAGTGAGCGACGACGCGGCGAGCGGATCGTTCCCTCGCCGTGTCGTCGTGCAGCGGACCGGCCGTTCCGATCAGCCGATCAGCGATGGCCCTGAGAATTTTCACGCGATCACTGAGGCGAAGGTACCAAACTCCACAGTCCGTCGATCCAGCGCGGAGAGGGAAACATTCCCTCGCGTCTTCGCCCTGACACCGGTCGCCGAACCAGCCTGCGAGTCGTCCTAGACTTCGCGTAACGGCACCCCGTTAGCCACCTTCAACCTCCGACAACGATTCCACGACCATGACCCAACTCTCCCAGAAGGCGAGCCATACCGCTCGTCGTAAAACCTGCGTCGCCCCGATTCCCGTGCGACCGATGGTCGACACGGTGAATTGTCCAGTGGTCGGCTACGCTCGAAGCCGCACCGCCGCGATCCGCCTTGTACGCGAAGCCGGCTGGCAGGTGCTGCATCGGGGTGGACTCATCGCAGTCTATCCCGCCGGCCCCGATGGCGAACACGAGGAGTGAGTGGTGAGCGTTCATCCTGCCAAGGAGCCGTTCGTGTAGTATGACGAGACCGGAGAACACTTCATTGGCAACGTTGAGGGGCCGCGCCGGCGACGCTAGTGTTGGCGCGAGCGAGTCGGGGCGGTGCCTGCGGAGCTACGACGGGGAGACTGAACTTGAGCGGACCCAGGCTCGGTGCCGGTCTATTCTTCTGAGGGAATGAACCATGCCTGTGGTGGCCGAGTTCAGCGGCTCCTTATTCATGGGCGGCCAAGCATGCCGCCGGACCGCGATGCGAGCGGCTTTTCTATAGACGCTGCGCTCCCGTGCCGGCGGCGCTTCCGATGGTTGATGCATCACCGACGCCGGATGCGTCGCGATGACCGGTTGAAACCACAGCCGAACTTGAGTGCCCGCCGAGGTACTACGAGCCCGCGTCGGCCATTCGTAGGTTGTGGCGGGTGCACGAGCGGCTCGTTAGATCGGTCGAGTGAACATCACGGCCGTGCCCCGCGGTGGAGTCGAAGGGCGAGGACTGTGAGTACACGCAGGTTGCGGAGTTGCGAATACAATGGGAACGTTACGGTAGTTTGCGAATTCGGCCGGCGCTCCGGCACTACGTCGGTCGAGTAAATAGGCGATATGGCGACCCGAGGCTACGGTGTCTGAGAAGACTGATCTATCCACGACGCGTGCAGACGTAGCGGCAGCGGCGGTGCGCGGCGTCGCCGGAATAATCCCCTACGTGGGAACTCTGATTGCCGAAATCGTCACTGCGTTCATTCCAAACCAAAAGCTGGACCGCGTGACCAGATTTGCGGGACTTCTCGCTAAGCAGCTGGGAGGCGTACAGGATACGCTGGAATTGTTCGAGCAACGCTTAAAATCTGCCGAAGGCAGCGATCTGCTCGAGGAGGGAATTCTCCAAGCGTCACGCGCAGTCTCTGACGACCGCCGCCACCGCATCGCAGCGATCTTGGCACGCGGACTGACCACGGATTTGCTTCAGTACGACCGTGTGCGCAAGCTGTTGTCGATTCTCGAGTCGCTTAACGACTCCGAACTCCTCCTTCTGCATTTCTATTCGCATACACCGACCATCGGCTCGTCGTGGCACAAGGATTTGATGGATCGTCATCCAGAGCTTCTGCGACCTGTAAGCAGACAATCACAGCGTTCCGATGCTGAGCGTGAACGCGGTGCCATGCGCGATGCGTATGAGCGCACTCTCATCGCAAACGGACTCCTCGATTCGACCGAAACACGTCTGCGCCTCAGCTCGTTGGGTCAGCTGCTAATGAAGTATTCGGAATCGGCGGTGGTCGCTGTGGCGTCGTCGCCGGAGCCGTAGCGGCGGCTGGTGCAGACAGTTGGCTAAGGTGTCGGGTTGGTAGCCACACCCTATTCGCATAGGTCAGGTCGGCGTGGCCGCCGACCCGCAGCTCTTTGATTGGCTGAAGCACAGCCTGACATCATGCCCGCTTGAACCATCGTCGCCTAACGGCAGCAGTGACCTTAACGTAGAATAGATTCTGGATGAGCCAAGAAGCTTTCAATACGTCGTCTCCGCCGGTAGACGTTTCTCGCTTAGCAACCGACCTCGTTGCGAATCAGACGAGCAAGAAGCGACGTGTGGCGACCAAGTTTCTGCTCGCGGCTATAGGAAGCATCGGTGAGTGTCAAGATAGTTGTCGCACGGAGTATCAAGCGACTGCGGGTTGAGTGCCCTCCCTGGGTTGCTGTTCGGGGGTCAGTCGCACGGTCGTGATGCGCGTCCAGTCGCGGGTCTCTTGGCTCCAGCGTTCCGGAT
>JBBRDP010000119.1:0-10756 GCA_038203795.1 Gemmatimonadales bacterium | reverse complement strand
AGCTCAAGTCCACGCGGCTTGTGGCGCTCACGGGCTACGCCACGCCCGCAGACCAGCGCCGCGCCCTCGAGGCCGGGTTTCACCATCATTTCGCGAAACCAGTCACGATCGAACAACTCGGAACCGTGTTGAAACCCTCGGTCTCTGATTAGCCGCCGAATCATGCCTGCCGCGAGCTATCTGCTGAAGGATGTGGGCTCATCCGAGTTGGTGGACGCGATTCGCAGCGTGCACGCGGGGCGTAAGGTCATCAACCCTGACATTGCGAGTCGTCTCGCTGCGCATGTGGCGAGCGAAACGCTCACGCCGAGGCAGCACGAAGTGCTTGAGCGTCTCGCCGAGGGCAAATCGAATCAGGAAGTCGCTGAAACGCTCGTCATCACCGAAGGCACGGTGAACGGTACACCACACACCGCCCACCCCGTTTACCGTGCACCGCCCATATCGCTTCCCCCGTCAAGAAAGAGCGGACGCGCCAGCCCATCGCGATCGTCATAAAAGCGCACACTGTCCGGCGTCAGCCATTTCGCGATCAGGATGAGCTGTCCCGTGTGTCCGGAGAAATGTTCTATCACGTGGTAGACCGCTGTGAACACGGTGGTTTCGCGGCCCTGGATCTGTCGCGGCTCCTGCAGAGACGACGCGCTGAGCGTGCGCATTTCATGCACGGCCTGCGCGCAGGCTGCGTCGAGATTGTCGAGTAGCCAGGCGCGCGTCGGGCCGCTCGCTCCCGTCGCGGAAAACTCGGTTTCGCGCCGACGCACATCGGGTGCGCCGCCCACACCACTGACAATCCACTGTCGCACATTGCCCGCGAGGTGAAGCAACAGATTGCCGGCGCTGTTGGCGCGCTCGTTGGGGCGCCACCAGATGCGGTCTTCAGGAATCGTGCACACCGCCGCGCGAATCTTGGCGGGATACTCCGTGCCGAGGTAGTAGCACGAACGCTCGAGGAACTCAGTGGCCAGATGTTGTTGCGTCATATCTGAAGCATACTCTCCCCCGCCTAGCGAGCGAGCGCGAGCGCCGACACGACCTGCTGAGCCGCCTTCTCACCCGTTTCGCACCCACCCTCCATGTACCCCTGCGCGTCGAGCGAGCAGTGCTCACCGGCGAAGTGCAGCGTGTCCACCGGCTCCCCTTCGAGCCCGCGCACCGTGGTCCACTGACCAGCGAGGAAGCTGGCGTAACTGCCGCGCACCCAACGATTCGTGGGCCAGTGGAAACGCGCTTCGGTCATGCCTTCTCGCGCCGCTTGCACACCGGGAAAAATCTTCTCAAGATCACGCACGAGCGCGGCCGCCTGCTCCGACGGCGTCCCCTGCCCCACGGCGAGTCCATGCGCACCGCCACTGAAGTTCGTGAGGATGCCGGCGCGTCCGGATTGCAGGCGACTTGTTTCCCACACCAGCTGAAACGGCAAGTCGGTCACCACGCTCCCATTCGAACCGTGCTGCTCACGCCACGGGCGCGACGAAAAGCCGATCATCAGCTTCGCGTTCGTGCCGTAGCCGAGTTCCGCAATCGCGCGTCGTTTCGCGGGAGACATCGGCACATCGAGCTGCACATCGCGCAGCAGCGTGAAGGGTATCGCCAGCACCACATGTCGTGCGATCACCGTACGCGTACCACTGTCGCGCCGGAAGGTGAGCGTGTGGCGACCGTCGGGACGTCGTGCCACCGACTCGAGCATCGTACCGGTTTCCACAGAGTCGGCCACACGCTCCGCGAGCGTGGTCACAATGCGATCGTTGCCACCCTGCACATGGAATCGCTCATCGCTGTCACCGAAGACACGAAACGGCGGCGCATCCGGATCAATCATGAGCAGAAAGTTGAGCGCCGACTGCCGTTCCGGTTCGAGTCCGTACTCCGTCGTGTACGCGACGTCGAGCAGTTTGCGCATCCATCCCGTGACACCTTCCTTGTCGAACCACTCGGCGAGTGTCATGCGATCAAGCGCCTCCGCTCCTTGCGGCGCAAGGGCGGTGGGATCGAACTCGTCGCCGAAGGGTTCCAGCGTTGCCAGGATGCGCTGCGCGAGCGGGAGAAAGGCATTGATCACATCCTGTTCGGTACGCTTGGCGCCATCGACAAACCACACCGTTTCATCGAGCGACGCATCGTCCGTCGCGAGGTCGTTGAGCGCAATGTTCAACTCCTGCGCGAGCTCACGAATGTGGGTGTGTCCGGTATCGATGAGCTCTCCACCCAACTCGCACACCTGGCCATCGGCGAAATGGTCGCGCAGCGAGATCATGCGTCCGCCAGTGCGCGTTTGCGCTTCCATCACGCGGACCGGTATGCCGGCTTGTCGCAAACGGTAGGCGCACGTGAGCCCGGCGATGCCGGCGCCCACCACAATCACCGGCTCCTCGCTGGATCGCCGCTCTGGCAGCCCAGCGGTGCCGGCCGGTGCGCGCGCGGCCGGCGCACAGCCCGTGAGCGCCAGCGTCGCCACAGCCGCCGATGAGCCGGCCACGAACGAACGCCGAGAGACCGTACTTGTCTCGCGCCACTGCTCGAGCACGGCGTCGGGGGATTCGTTCGCCACGTGCGCGTGATGCGCGAGGCGAAGCGAGCGGCGAATCAGGGTGAACAGCGGTGTACGTGACACGATCGGTTCTCCGGAGGGCAAGAATCGACAATAACTTCCCCGTTCTGCACGCCGGGCACAAGGTGCGCGTTCTACCTTGCCCGGCGTGCGGTTTCCTGCGAGACTGTACAGCAGGGTGTGAGTTGCCCCGAGGCACGCGGGGACGCGTCCCGATACATCGTCACGGAATCTTTCGCCGGAGGTATGCTATGGAAGACTTGCCCATTCCACTCTCGACTGTGGAGTCCACGCTGCGCGAAGCGGGACAGCAACGGCGTAAGGTGCGCGCGCGCATCCGGTTCGATGCCGAAAGCGGCGAAACCGAATACGAGCGCAGCTATGAGCCGTACGCGATCGCCAATGGCGAGGTGGTGGTCTTCTCGCTCTTTCGCAATGAGTTCCGCACCATCCCGCTGGCGGACATCAAGCGTGTCGAGCTGAGTGACGACGTATTCCGTCCGCGTCGACCGATCGAGCTCTAGCGCTCGATAATCAACGCGTCCCGCTTGGGCGTGGTCAGTACCCGATCGGTCCCAATCGGAACAGGCTCCAGGGCCAACTGCGCGCGGCACCCGGCTCGGTCCCATCGAGAAACCACTCCGTGTAGCGGCGCTCGCGAGGGGTCAGCGCGTCGGCTCCGTCGCCGGTGAGGCGGTCGAGCGCAACCGACACGAGGCCCGGCGGCGCATTCCACTCGGCCGCGTTGCGGGCCGATGAGGTGGCGGCCAGCACTTTGCCAACGATGGGTGCCGCAAGGCTCCCACCGGCCGCGCCGGGCGTGATGGTACGCGGCGTGTCAAAGCCAAGCCACGCTCCGGCCACGAGGTCGGGTGTCATGCCCACGAACCACACGTCGACGTTGTCGTTGCTCGTGCCGGTTTTGCCGGCCAGTGGGACGGACGCCGGCACCGCACGTCTGGCGGCGACTCCGGTGCCGCGTTCCACCGCGTCGCGCAACATGTCACGCACAATGAACGCGACGCGCGGATCCATGGCGGCGGTTGGCGTGACCGCGCTGACAGTGTGCACCACGCGCCCGGTGCGATCGTCGATGCGATCGATGAATCGTGGCTCAACCGCCATCCCACCGTTCGCAAACGTGGCGTAGGCCGTGACGAAGTCGAGCGGCTGCACCACACTGGCGCCGAGTGCGCTCGAGGGGAATCGGGCGATCGGCGCGCGCAATCCGGCGCGCTGCGCAGTCGCGGCCACGCTGTCCATCGACACCTGCATTGCCAGCTGCACCGCCACCGGATTGCGCGAACGCGTGAGTGCCTCACGCATGGTGAGGTCACCGAGAAATTCACCGTCGGCATTGGTGGGCGAATACACCCGTCGCTCGGGCAACATGATCTGCAGCGCGGTATCGCCCACGTGCGCGTTGGCGGTGAGCCCCTGCGCGATGGCCGTCGCGTAGACAAACGGCTTGAACGCGCTGCCGGGCTGCCGGTTGCCATCAACCGCTCGATTGAACGACGAGGCGGCATAGTCGCGACCACCAACGAGTGCGCGGACATCACCGGTATACGGATCGATCACCACGACCGCACCCTCGAGACACGCGCGCGGCGCGATGGATGTGCCCGACACGCACCGCGGATGTCGGAAATCAGCGCGCGCCTCGGTCTCGGCGATACCAGCGGAGAGCGCTTCTGCGGCCACGCGCTGGGCCACCGGATCGATGGTGGTGTGAATGCGGTACCCGCCTTGCGACACGGCCACGCTCGCACGCTGCGCCTGCACGCGCACCACGTCCACCACCCAGGGCGCGTACATCACACCCAGATCGGGCGCGGTATGCACCGGCTCCCGCTGTGCGGCGGCGGCTTGTGCCGCTGTGATATACTCTTGGTCACGCATGAGCGCGAGCACGAGGTTGCGACGCTCCCGATTGCGCGCTGGATTGCGAGTCGGGTCGTATTGCACCGGACTCTTGGGCATCGCCGCGAGCGACGCGACCTCGGCGAGCGTCAACTCGGCCGCCGGTTTGCCAAAATAGTGTCGGGCCGCCAGCTCGATGCCATGCCATCCCCGACCGAAGGGGATCTGATTCAGAAAGGCCTCGAGAATCTGCGCCTTGCTGTAACGCTTTTCCATGTCACGTGCCGCCTGCTGCTCGCGCAGCTTGCGTCCGATCGAGCGGTCGCGCCGGTCGATGATCTCCGGGTGCATGTTGCCCACGAGCAACTGGGTGATCGTGCTGGCGCCACGCACGTCGCCGCTGGTGGCCGCATCCTTGATCGCCGCCGCCACGCCCACGAGGTCCACGCCATCGTGCTGATAGAAGCGTTTATCCTCGACCGCCACAAAGGCCTGCCCTACGTACTTCGGCAGCGACGCGAGCGGGATAGAGAACCGCTTCTCCGTTCCGATCTCGCCGAGCAGGGAGCCGTCGCGCGCGAGCACGAGCGTTACCTGGGGTTGGTCGACGATGCGCCACGCCTCAGCGGGCTGCGACGCACCCTGAGCCGCCGCCGTCGTCGCCGGAAGCCACAATAACGCCACAGCGCCCCACGCCGGGAGGGCTCGACGAACGGCGCTGGACCACCGCCCGCGGCACGTGCTCGACCACCGCCCGCGTCCATGGGGCGATAAGAAAAAACCGACAAAGTGTCGCACAGCGCTCGTCATGCCGCAAAATACCCCGCCGCCCATCAGTTGATCGGCGGCGCGGGGCACGTCACCTTCCGGTATGTCTGCTGAACCGATTCGCCCGCTGACCCTCGCGGTCTGCCAGTTCGCCCCTCGCAAGAGGGACGTCGCCGGAAATCTTGCCCGTGTCGGCCGTCTCTGTGCGCAAGCCACGAGCGTCGAGCCGTGTCCCCAGGTCATCCAGTTTCCGGAGACGGCGCTCTCTGGGTACTTCGTGGAAGGCGGCGTGCGCGAGCTGGCCTGCACGGCCGGTGCGCTGGCCAATGACCTCGACGACGTGTACCGACAAGCGTGCGCGGAGCTCGACCGCGTGCCCGTCACCGTTGATGTGATCGTTGGCTTTTACGAGCGCTGGCGCGACACACTGTTCAACAGCGCCGCCTACATCACGATCGGATTGGCCGATGGCCCGCCCGTGATCCGGCACGTGCATCGCAAGAATTATCTCCCCACGTACGGCCTCTTCGACGAAGAACGGTTCGTGGAGCGTGGCACCTCGCTACGCGCGTTTGAGACGCCCTGGGGACGCGCGGCCATGCTCATCTGCGAAGATGCGTGGCATTCGCTTTCGGGAACCATTGCGGCGCTGGACGATGCGAAAGTGGTGTTCGTGCTCAGCGCCGCGCCAGCGCGCGGACCATTCGCGCGCGACGATGGCGTAGCCGGACCCGCGAGTGTGGCCCGATGGGAGCGTCTCATGCGCGACATCGCCGATGAACACGGGGTGTTTACGGCGTACTCGAATCTGGTTGGCACGGAAGGCGGAAAAACATTCTTCGGAAGCTCGCTCATTGTGGGGCCGGCGGGCGACGTGCGCGTGCGTGCGCCGGTGTGGGACGAGCACCTGATCGTGGCCACGCTCGATCTCGACGATCTGGTACGGGCACGTGCCGACTCGCCGCTGCTGGCCGACCTGCGCGTTGCACTACCGCATGTACTCGAACAACTGCGCGTAGTCCGTGCGCAAGAGCCGGTCGCGTTACAATACGACGGACCGGAACCTGCAGCGGCCGATCTGTTGCTCAACGCACGCGGATTTCACACCGGCGAGTTTGCCGTACCCGACCTGACACTGTCGGCGACGTCACCGTACACGCCGATCGACGGTGACATCGGGATGACGCACGTGATGCTGCGTGCACACGGAGGTCCGCCGCCACTCGCGCTCGACGTAAGCCTTACCGAGACGTGGCTCGTGGGATTCTTGCGTGACGAGTTCGCCCGACGCGGCTATACCCGGGCCTTGGTGGGATTGTCGGGCGGCATTGATTCCGCCGTCACCACATACCTCGCGGCCCGGGCGTTCGGTGCAGAAAATGTGATCGCAGTACGCATGCCGTATCGCACCTCGGGTGCGGACTCATTGGAACACGCACAGTTGGTGATCGATGCGCTCGGCATCGAAGCGCGCACGGTCGATATTTCTGCGGCCGTCGACGGCTACCTCACGCAGGAACCCGATGCCGACGCCGCACGTCGCGGCAACGTGATGTCGCGGATGCGCATGATCACACTGTTCGATTTATCGGCCAAACATCGTGCCTTGCCGCTCGGCACGGGCAACAAAACAGAACGACTGTTCGGCTACTACACGTGGCACGGCGATGATGCGCCGCCAGTGAATCCGATTGGGGACTTGTACAAAACGCAGGTGCAGCAATTGGCTCGCCATCTCGGTGTGCCCGATGTCATTGTCGACAAACCACCCACCGCAGATTTGATCCAAGGCCAGACTGACGAAGTCGACCTGGGCATCAGTTACGCCAAAGCCGATGAACTGTTGCAATGGTTGCTGCACGGGTGGTCAAGCGACGCGTTGGTGGCGCGCGGTTTTCCACCCGCCGATGTGCGGCTCGTGCGCGAACGACTTGACAGTACGCACTGGAAGCGCCGCGGGCCATCGGTGGCGCTGCTCAGCAATACGGCCATCGGTGAATCGTATTTGCGGCCCGTGGATTATTGACGCGGCACGGCGGTGCGCGTTCAGGGCTGTAAGGTTTCACGGCGGCGCACCCTCACCGCGCCGCCGCCGGGGTCAGCGTAATGAACTCATGGTCATCCACGGCTACGGCACGCATCCACGCGATGACTTCGGCAATACGTTCAGGCGGGTGCACGCCGTTCCCCTGTCCCGTGAGCACGCGTCGCATGATCAGATCACGCCCGTCCACGCGATACGAACTTTCGTAGCGACCGAAAAAACTCGTGGCGCTGATCGGTGCCGGCAGCTGTGCGGTCCAGCCTTCGGGTAGCGTGACGCGGTACTCGATGTCCATGGTGCGTGCGCCTACAACGCGCGCGGCATCGATCGGCAACACGCGACGTGGCAGCGACTCGAGCTCGCGCGCGGAGTTCGCCGTACCGGCCGCGACCTGGCGATACGGCGCGGGCAGATGCAGCAGCCACACCGGACCAGCCGGTCGCGCGCCGCGTCCATTGTGCAGCACCGCCGACACGCGCACGAGCTGCGTGAAGTCGAGGCCGTTGAAGACCACGAGCGAATCGGCGGACGACTCCGGCAGGTACGTCGTTGACAAGCCACGTAGTCCCGTCGCGCGGCGCGCGGAATCGAGCGGTGCGGAAAAAGCGCCGCGCAACATCCACGCGTTGTCGCCGCGGGGCATATCCTCGACCTGCAAGCGCATGCGGCCGTTGGCCGACAGTTCACCGCGCAGGCGAATGAATGTGCCGGTGGAGTCGGCGGCGCGTTCCGGAAAACGCACCGTGTCGGCGGTGCCGTCGGGACGTACCACGACACCTAACGAGCCGCGATAGGACGCCGGCAGATCACCATACGGAATGGTGGCAGCCGTGAGATCGGTAAACGTATATCCACCGCCCGATTCGACAACCGCCGCGATGGCGTGATTGAACCGCGCGATCGACACTGGCTGTGCCGAACGCACGCCGTTGAGATGCAACAGCACAGGACGCGCATCAATGCCCCATCGCCTCGCGGCGGCCACGAACAGTGTGGTCTTGTCTTTGCAATCGCCGTAACCGGTTGCGAGCACGTCGGCCGGTGCGCGCGGCTGATACCCGCCGAGGCCGAGGGAGACGGACACGTAGCGAATGTCCTGCGCGATCCAGCGATGCAGCGCACGCAGCGTGTCGGCGCGGGACCGCGCGCCGCGCACCACACTGTCGGCACGCGCGGCGGCGAGCGCGTTGAGGGTGTAGCCGGCCTTCGACAGCCCGTTATACCACTGCGTGACCTCAGACCATTCGTCCGGCGCGGACACGGTCACACTTGTGCGCACGCCGTCGGAATCTGCAGCGAAGGGTTCCGGCCGAACCATGCGCGGCTGCGCCACGCGCCATTCCATGATGCGACGCCCGTTCTCCACCGTCTGGGCGCGTTTGAACGTGAGATTCGTTTCGATGATGCGCGGCGAAAACGACTCCGGCACACTCACACGCAACTGCGATGTATGCACTGGTGCCGGTGGCGAGAACGACCACGCGATCATGAAGTCACCGGCGCGCCACGGCGCACGATCGCTCATTGTGTACTGCACATCGATGATGGTATTGACGGCCACGCCGGCCAGCGACATGCGGCGCGTTCGGCTATCCACATACATCGGGTTCTGCATTTGCGCCGTCACATCACCGGTCTGATCGGTGCTCGGCGTGTCGCTGATGACCGTGCCGTCCGGCCGCAGCACGCGCACCCAGTCTATCACTAAATCCTGTCGGCTCGGCTGCCAGCTGAACTGACGTTCTGCGGCGGCGGCGACCGCGCTGGCCTGCAACACCTGGAGTACCACGCGGAACGTGCGTCGGCCGGTGCCATCGGGTTCCACGCGGGCGTCGAGGGCGTCGAGCAGCACCAGCGCGCTCATGGTACCGGTTCGCGCCGGGTCGGCGGCGAAACGCACGATGCTATCGCTCGGGAGCGCCCGTAGCGCCTGGGCACACAGCGGCGACGCCACCATCGCCGTTGCGGCGGTCGCGATCGCGGTTGAGGTCGCAGTCGCAGTCGCAGTCGCCGAGATCAGGGAGCGTGCACGTGCAAACGGGGAACGGCGCATGGCAGCGGGAGGGAGAAACCAACGAGGTATCACTTCGCCGAGAAGCGACGATCGGGGAGCCACATCGTCGCGATGGGCTCCCCGATCTGAACATACCCCCGAGGCTGGCCGCGGGTTACGGCGTAATCGTGCCCTTCCGCTGCGCGGCGCGAAACGCCGCGCCTTCAACCAAACCGCTGCTCGTCACAGTGAAGCTCGCCGATGCGCCAATGCCTGAGAAGTCCCAGTTCGTCAAGAAACCCGGCTTGAGGCCCCAGTTCGTGTTCCAACCCGCGAGCGGCGTCAGGTCCGGTACATCGAGTGTGACGGTTCCACCGCCCGTGTAGGCAGCGCTCACCGTGATCGAGACGCTCACACCACCGTTGCCAGGCTGCGTGTAATCCACAGACCACTGACTCAGATAGTCAACCTGCGGAGTGTAAACAGCCCGCAAGCGGCTGTTGCCGCCGGCGGCGGGTAGGGTGGACACGCCGGTGGAGGAGAGCACGGCGGGCATCGTGAACGTCTGGTTCGTTGCATTGCGGAAGACACGTCCGGACCTGCGCGTTTCGATGGAATCGGCGCTCGTCGCGGTTGCAATGATAAAGTGGAAGTCTCCCGCCCCCTGTTTGTCGGCAGGTACGCCAAACCAGGTGCGCACCGGGTTCGGTGACCCCCCGCCGTCGACGAAGTACGGCACTCCTGCCTCGCTGCCTTGAAGCACATAGAGGCCTACGAGCGACAGGTCCTGCCCCAAGGCGTTGTTGATGGTGACCGTGCTCGGTATCTGGTTGAACGCTTCCGGACCGGCGAAATTGAGCACCGGCAGCGCGGTTGCGTTTGGCGGATTCAGATTGCGCCGGATGATAAACTTTCCGGCTCCCATGTCGGGGAACTGCGCGGCAATCAGGTCGAATGGTCCAGGCTTCACATTTTGCAACGCAAAGGTTGGGAACCCCAACGCCGCGAACGTCGTCTCGCCGCCACCGGAAATGAAGACAAAGTCATCTACACCGATACCCGTCACGGATCCGTTGATGGTGCGCCCACTGGCCGGCGTGCCATCGCAATCGTCGCTGCCGATCGCGTTGAGCTCGGCGACGCTGCCATACTGCACGTCGAGATCGCTGAAGCTGCCATTGCCCATCACATACGCGACACCACCACGCGGACTGCTGATCGTGAAGTTGTACGTGTTGCTTGCATTGGCCGTCGCGCGGGTCCATGCGCCGAGTCCGTCCTGATAGGCGAAGAACAGCGGAATCCCGCTCAGCGCACAGAAGTTGTACGTCACGTTCCCACTACCTCCGCCGCCACTCGCTTGCACAGTGATCGGCACGGTGATCGCAGGCGACGTGACGCCACCACCCGTTCCCGTGATGCTGGCGGTGCCCGCGCCCAACGTCGCACCGGCCGTGGCTGTGAACGTGATCGTGGTCGTGGTGCCCGCGACCGGATTCACGGGATTCAATAAGAAACTCACACCGGTCGGCAA
>JBBRDP010000118.1:0-10822 GCA_038203795.1 Gemmatimonadales bacterium | reverse complement strand
GGCCGCCAAGAAAGTTGCGAAGAAAGCCGCCGCGAAAACCGGACGTCGCGCCTCGGCCGCCTCGGCCGCCGACGACGATGTGCTCCCCGCCGCCGGCAAGTCACTGGTGATCGTAGAGTCACCGGCAAAGGCCAAGACAATCGGCAAGTATCTCGGTCCGGGCTACACGGTCAAAGCCACCGTAGGTCACGTGCGCGATCTGCCGGCGAAGAAGCTCGGCATCGATATCGAGCAGGGGTTCGCGCCCGACTACGTCACGATCGAGGGGAAGGAAGACATCCTCAACGATCTCAAGAAGCACGCGCGGGTCGCTCGTGAAGTGTTCATCGCAACCGACCCTGATCGCGAAGGGGAGGCCATTGGGTGGCATGTCGCCAACTACTTCACGCAGGGGCTGGCGCGTACCCGTGTGGAAGCACCGATTCGCCGTGTGCTCTTTCACGAGATCACCAAAGACGCCGTCAAAGCGTCCATGGACCGGCCGCTCGAGATCGACACCAGAAAAGTCGATGCTCAACAAGCGCGTCGCGTGCTCGATCGCCTCGTGGGCTACAAGGCCAGTCCGGTCCTCTGGAAAACTGTGAAAAAAGGACTGTCGGCCGGACGTGTGCAAACGGTCGCCCTGCGCATCATCGTGGAGCGCGAACGCGAGATCCGCGCCTTCACGCCTGTGGAATACTGGAGCATCGCCGCCGATCTGGCGCACGAAGCGCAGCCATTCGCGGCGCGGTTGCATCACGTCGACACTAAGAAACCGGAGCTCAACAGCAAGGGTGACGTGGACGCGATCCTGCGCGACCTCGACGGCGTGAAATCCTTCACAGTTACGTCTGTCAAGAAGCGTGAAGTTCGCAAGAAAACCTCCGCGCCTTTCAAGACCAGCACGCTACAGCAGGCGGCTGCAAAGCAGTTCGGCTTTGGCTCCAAGCGCACCATGCGCCTCGCGCAAGACCTGTACGAAGGAATCGAGCTCGGCGCCGAAGGAGGCGTCGGTCTTATCACGTACATGCGGACCGATTCGGAGCGCGTGTCAGAAGTCGCAGCGTTGGCCGCACGGGAGTTGCTACGCGCCCAGTTTGGCGACGAGTACCTCGCTAGCGAGCCGCAGCTGTATCCAAGCACCAGGGCCAACGCCCAAGACGGGCACGAAGGTGTGCGTCCGGCCGATTCGTCACGGCGTCCGGAAGATGTGCAGCGCTATCTCACGGCCGATCAGTACAAGCTCTACCTCCTCATCTGGCAGCGCTTCATGGCGTCGCAAATGGCTCCATCGGAGTCCGATACAACCACCGTAGATTTCAACGTACCGCGCGCTGGACACGAGCACCTTTTTCGCGCCACAGGCTCTACTCTGAAGTTCCCGGGGTTTCTCGCCGTGTATCGCGAAGCACGCGAGGAAGGCGATGCGAAGGCTATCGAAGACGAGCAGGCGCTGCCCGCGCTCGAAGAAGGCATGGTGGTGCCGGTGAGTGCGATCACGCCCACGCAGCACTTCACGAAGCCACCGGCGCGTTTCTCCGAAGCCTCACTCGTGAAGGAACTCGAACGACTCGGCATTGGTCGGCCGTCTACCTACGCGTCGATCATTTCCGTGCTGGCCGAGAGGCGTTACGCGGTGCTCGAACAACGCCGTTTCTTTCCCACACCGCTTGGCGAAACAGTAGAAAAGGTGATGGTGAAAAAATTTCCAGCCATCTTTAACGTGGAGTATACCGCGGGGATGGAAAAAAAGCTCGATCGCATCGCGAGTGGTCAACTCAATTGGCACACCGCCCTCGATGAGTTCTGGAAGCCGTTCCACAAAACGCTCAACGATGACGATCTCGACGTACTCATCGCGGCCGCGCACGATCTCTCCGCGCTCGAAACGGAGCGCTGTCCGGATTGCGGTGGGAAACTCGTGGCCAAAGGCGGATTCTTCGGGCCATTTGTCGCCTGCGAGAACCATCCCAAAGTGTGCAAGTACACGCGCCCCATCAAAGGTGAGAAAAAGCCCGCCGAACTCACCGACTACAAATGTCAGGAGTGTGAGGCGCCCATGGTCATTCGCCACGGTCGCTCCGGGGATTTTCTCGGGTGTTCTCGCTTTCCGAAATGTCGCGGTACGCGCTCCATGCCCACGGGCGTATTCTGCCCCAAGGATGGTGGCGAAATCGCCGAGCGTCGGTCCAAGAAGCGCGGCAAGGCGTTCTATGGGTGCGAGAACTATCCCTCCTGCGATTTCGTCGTATGGGATAAGCCCGTCGAGGAGAAGTGTCCGGAGTGTGGGTACATGGGCGCGGAGTCCAAGTTCAAAGCGTCGCGTGGACACTTCCGCAAGTGTCTCAGCTGCGCGAACGAATGGGATGTCCCGTCGCCCGACGACGTCAACGCCGAACTCCTCGTCGCCGAAGTCGCCTGACATCCGCGTGCGGAGGCGTGTTGGTATATTGCAGCATGACGTCCAACACGCCTGTGCACATCATTGGTGGTGGTCTCGCGGGAAGCGAAGCTGCCTGGCAACTCGCCGAACGCGGCCATCCGGTCGCGCTGCACGAGATGCGCCCGGTCCGCAGTACCGCTGCACACAAAACGGATCGACTGGCCGAGTTGGTCTGCTCGAACACGTTCAAGAGCACCGAAACCACAAACGCACACGGCCTGCTCAAGGCGGAAATGCGCGCGATGGGTTCCATGGTGCTCGCCTGCGCCGACGCCGCGCGCGTGCCGGGCGGAAGCGCGCTCACGGTCGATCGCGATGTCTTCTCGGCCGGTGTGCACGAGCGCATTCACGCGCATCCGCTCATCTCGGTTGTGCGCGACGAGATCAGCGAGATTCCGAGTCCGGGCATCATCGCCACCGGTCCCCTCACTTCCGATGCGCTGGCCGAGTCCATCGGCGCGCGTTTGGGCATTGCGTCACTCGCGTTCTACGACGCAATCGCGCCGATCATCGCGTCGGAATCGATCGATACCTCCGTCGCGTTTCGCGCGTCGCGCTGGGACAAGGAAACCATGGAGGGCGCCGATGCTGCGGGCGCGTATCTCAACTGCGCCTTCACGCGCGACGAGTACGAAGCGTTCATCGATGCGCTCATTGCGGGTGATCAGTTCACGGCCAAAGAGTTTGACGCGGTGCCGTACTTCGAAGGGTGCATGCCGGCCGAAGAGATGGCGCGTCGTGGGCGTGATACGCTGCGTTTCGGGCCCATGAAGCCGATCGGTCTCACGGATCCGCGCACGGGTCGGAGGCCGTGGGCCGTGGTGCAGCTGCGACAGGAAGATCGCGGCGGACGCATGTGGAATCTGGTGGGCTTCCAAACTCGATTGCGCATTCCCGAACAGCAGCGGGTGTTCCGGCTCATTCCGGGGCTCGAGAACGCGGAGTTTTTACGGTACGGATCGATTCATCGCAACACGTATCTCAACGCACCGGGCGCGCTCACGCCGCATCTGTCGCTGCGCGACGACCCGATGGTGTTGTTCGCCGGACAGCTCACGGGTGTGGAAGGCTACACGGAGAGCACGGCCACCGGATTGCTCGCCGCCATCAATCTCTCGCGCATGCTCGTCGGCGATGAACCCATCATACCGCCGGCGAACACCATGCTGGGGGCGCTGTATCGGTACATGCGTGAAGCCGAACCCAAGCATTTTCAGCCCATGAATGCCAACTTCGGGCTGCTCGACGAACTCGATACGCCGGTGCGTGACAAGCAGGTCAAGCGTGAACGCTACGCCGAACGCGCGTTGCGTGAACTGTCGGTGTGGATGGCGGAGTACTCCATTGCGCCCGCGTATGAGCACGCCTGATCGGCGGCCGAATGAGCACGCCTGATCGGCTGCCGAATGATGTCGAGGACTTCCTTGAGCATCTCGCCAAGGAACGCGATCTGTCGCCCAACACGCTGATTGCGTACCGACGTGACCTGAGCGCGCTCTGCCGTTGGCTCGGGCAGACACGGGGCGAAAACGGTTGGCAGTGGGAGGCGCTCACGCGTCAGGATTTGCGCGGCTGGTTGGCGCATCAACAGCGCGCCGGATTGGCCAAACGCTCGTTGGCGCGCGGCATTTCCACCGTGCGCTCGTTCTACCGCTGGATGCACCGTGATGAACGCGTTGAAGTGAATCCAGCGCGCGCGGTTGGTACACCGCGCCTGGCCCGTACGCTGCCGGCCTATCTTGACAAGGCGCAGGCGGAAACGCTCATGACGCACGCGGCCACGCGCGCGCAATCGGGCCGGTTCACGGATGTGCGCAATTGCGCCATGGTCGAGCTGTTCTATTCGAGCGGCCTGCGATTGGCAGAGCTGCGCGGCGTGGATATTCCCGATATCGATCTGCTGTCACTGCAGGTGAAAGTGCGTGGCAAGGGTCGCAAGGAACGCATCGTGCCGGTGGGTGAACACGCCCAGCGCGCTATTCGCAACTACCTGTCGGTGCGCGATGCGCTCGTCTCGAAGCTGGGCGGCGCGCGAGGCGGCATGATCGATCGCCACGCGCTGTTCCTGAGCGAGCGCGGTCGGCGAATTAGCGCTCGCGCCGTGCACCATGCCATGACGGCCTTGCTCGCGGCCGTTGACGAAGGGGCCGACCTCAGCACGCACTCGCTGCGACATAGTTTTGCCACGCACATGGTTGACGCCGGCGCCGACTTGCGCGCGGTGCAGGAGCTGCTCGGTCACGCGAGCATCAGCACCACGCAAATCTATACGCACACGAGCGTGGAACGCCTCAAAAAAGTGTACCGTCAGGCGCACCCGCGGGCGTAGTCCAGTACGCGTAGTGAGACGTGCGGCTGTCGGTGATTTTCGGGCGGTCTATCGGGCGATAATCGGGCGACTATGGGGCGGTCATCACCAGCACGGGGCGTTTGGCGCGCCGCATAAGCCAGAGCGCGGTGCTCCCGATGTTACCTGGCCGCTTTTTGCCACCGTGTGCCGGCACGGCAATCATCGCGGTGCCCCGGTTGTTCGCGCGTCCTTCGATGCCTTCGCCGGGCGTGATCGACGGGCCCTCGACTTCGACACTCGCCGTGGCCGTGACGCCAGCCACTTCCGCCGCAACCAGCAGTCGCTGCATTGCGGTCGCGGCGTCTTCTCGCATAACGCGGATCTCCTCGTCGTACTGCGTGCGCGTCGCATCCGATTTCATGAACGGCGAGAGTTCGCGTACCACCAACTGATGCTCGACATGAACGCGCGCATTCAGCAAACGGGCGATCGGCAACAGCGCATCGAAGGAAATACTGCTCTGCTCGCCGAGGTCGGTGCCAAAAACGATAGTGTCGAACGCCGCCGGGATGTGTGCATGCGGATTCAGCAGCAAGACGGGTCGGCTGGTGCGCGTGAAGAAGGCCTCGGAGAAACTGCCGAGCAGGAATCGATCGACGCTCGAGAGTGCTTGTGAGTGCACGAAGGTCAACAGCACCGCTTCGTCCCGTATCGCGGCCGCGATCGCATCGGCCTTCGCCGAGGTGTCCGGATCGTTGCCCGCCGAAACTATTACCGAATCGATAATTGGTAGATCATGCGCGCCGAGCAGCGCCGAAAGACGCGCCTTGGTGTAGGCCACCCGCTCGAGGGGACCGATGGTCTCCAGCGCCGTCGCACCACTGTCAATGCAGTAGAATGGGACGACATCGGCGCCAATCTGGGCGGACAGCGTGCGCAGCAACGACGCTCCGTGCGCGTGCTGCTGATCCGGATCGCTGTACAGATTCACCAGCCACGCGATCCGCGGACGAGGGGAGGCGGTGCTCATGAAAAATCGCTCCTTGGTGGTTCGGCGACAGAGCCGTTCAAACGGCCTCGCCATCTCGACGGGGCACACTGTTTGAATGTAGCCACGCGTCGGCCCTTCGCGCATTGCCGCCACGTCGTATCTTTCACGCATGAGCATACTCCCGCGTATTCGAGCCACCACGATTCTCGCCGTTCGTCGGGACGGCAAACTCGCCCTCGGCGGCGACGGGCAGGTGTCCGTTGGCGACACCGTCATGAAAGCCCAGGCGGTGAAGGTCCGCGCCCTCAAGGGCGGCCGCGTGCTCGCGGGCTTCGCCGGATCCGCCGCTGACGCACTCACGCTCTTCGAAAAGTTCGAGGAGAAGCTCGATCGCTTTCCCGGCAACCTGCCGCGTGCGGCCGTGGAGTTGGCCAAGGATTGGCGTAGTGACCGTGTCCTGCGCCGGCTAGAGGCGCTGCTGATTGTCGCCGATACGCAGCACGGCTTCATGGTGTCGGGGACCGGCGAAATCATCGAGCCCGATGATGGACTGCTGGCGATTGGCTCCGGTGGGACGTATGCACTGGCCGCCGCACGCGCGCTTGTGGCGGAGACGTCATTGTCGGCGCGTGAGATTGTGGAGCGGTCGCTGCGCATCGCCGGTGAAATTTGTGTGTACACCAACACCAACATCACGGTGCTCGAGCCGCTGGTGTAGGCGCGCCGTTAGATTGACCGGATGCCATCAGCCAGAACCGAACAAGCCGTCGCCCGACTCGCCGATCTGACGCCGCGACAGATTGTCGCCGAGCTCGACCGGTACATCGTCGGACAGGATGACGCCAAGAAGGCCGTCGCCATCGCGCTGCGCAATCGCTGGCGCCGTCAGCGCGCGCCCGACGCCATTCGCGAGGAAATCTCGCCCAACAACATCATCCTGATCGGCCCCACCGGCGTCGGCAAAACAGAAATTGCGCGGCGACTGGCCAAGCTTGCTGCGGCGCCGTTCGTGAAGGTGGAAGCCAGCAAGTTCACCGAAGTGGGCTACGTGGGGCGCGATGTGGAGTCCATGGTGCGCGATCTGGTGGAAAGCGCCATCGACATGGTGCGCTCCGAGCGCGAGTCCGAAGTGGAAGACCTCGCCAACGAGCGTGTCGATGAACGACTGCTCGATCTGTTGTTGCCGCCGCCACCCGAGATCAAAGCGCGACAGGCGCAGGAGCCGGTGCCGTCCGAAGCGCCGGCCACCACCGCGCCCGATGGTGGTGTGTTCACCGTCTCGCCAACCGGCGCGGTGACGCACGCGGCCGAAGACGAAGCGTCGTTTGAGCGCTACAAGCGCACGCGCGACAAGCTGCGCGCGCTCCTGATCGACGGACAACTTGACGGGCGCGAAGTCGAAGTTGAGGTTGCACAGCTTGGCCCGACGATGCCCGGACAAATGGCCGGCGGCGCGCCCGACGGCATGGAAGGCTTCTCCGATTGGCTGCGCGAGATGATGCCGAAGCGCAAAAAAAAGCGCACGGTGAAGCTCTCCGAAGCGCGCCGCATTCTGCTCGACGAAGAAAGCGACAAGCTCATCGACAATGATGATGTCACGAGCGACGCACTCGAACGGGTGGAAAAGCTCGGCATCATTTTTCTCGACGAAATCGACAAGATCGCGGGCGAGCGGGGGCCGGGCGGTGGCCCCGATGTTTCACGTGAAGGCGTGCAGCGCGATCTCTTGCCGATCGTGGAAGGGTCCAACGTGAGCACGCGCTATGGCATGGTGAAAACCGACCACGTGCTGTTTATCGCGGCCGGTGCGTTTCATGTGTCCAAGCCGAGTGATCTCATTCCCGAGTTGCAGGGACGCTTTCCCATTCGCGTTGAGCTCAAACCGCTCACCGAAGCGGATTTCGTGCGCATCCTCACCGATCCCGAACACGCGCTCACCAAGCAGTACGCGGCGCTCGTGGAGGCCGAAGGCGCGGGGCTCGATTTCACTGACGACGGCATTCGCGAAATCGCGCGCATTGCCACGCTGGTGAATGAGCGCATGGAGAACATCGGCGCACGTCGCCTGCACACGGTCATGACCACGTTGCTCGAAGATGTGCTCTACGAACTTCCCGACCGCGGCAAGGAACGCATCACGGTGAACGCCGAGCTGGTCATCGCGCGTCTCAAAGCCATCGTCGAAGACGAAGATCTGCGGAAGTACATCCTCTAGCCCACCGCTCATGCGTCGCACGTTGCTTACGCTCGCGCTGTTGTCCGCATTCTCGATCGCCAACTCGGCCGCCCTCGCGCAGGCGCGAGCCACGCCACCAGCGTCACCCGCCACAGCACTCGACGAGGTCGCGGCGCTGCCGTGGCGCAACATCGGTCCGTCGCGCGGTGGTCGCAGCGTGGCGGTAAGCGGCGTGACATCCATGCCGCTTACGTATTTCGCCGGTTACACGGGCGGCGGATTGTGGCGCACGGACAACGCCGGCATCACCTGGCGCAACATTTCAGACGGTGTGTTCAAAACCGGCAGTGTGGGCGCGATCGCGGTGGCACCGTCCGATCACAACGTCGTCTACGTGGGCATGGGTGAACATGCTATTCGTGGACAATCATCCACGTACGGCGACGGTGTCTACAAGTCCACCGATATGGGGCGTACGTTCACGCACGTTGGCCTCGCGCCTACGCGTCAGATCTCGGCGGTGCGCGTACACCCCACCAATCCCGACGTGGTGTATGTGGCCGCCCAGGGCGATCGTTGGAAAGGCACCGCCGAACGCGGCATCTATCGTTCGCTCGACGGCGGTGCGACATGGAAGCTGGTGCTCGCGGGCGTGAATGCGTTCAGCGGCGCGAGTGATCTCTCCATGGACCCCACCAATCCACGCATTCTCTACGCGGCCTTCTGGGATCATCAGCGCGAGCCGTGGTATGTGCGCAGCGGCGGCGCCGGCAGCGGCATCTGGAAGTCGACGGACGGTGGCGACACGTGGACGCGTCTGTCGCAGGGACTGCCATCGCTCATGGGCAAGATCGGTGTGGCCGTGTCACCGGCCAATCCCGATCGTATTTTCGCGATTATAGAAGCGGAGAAGGGCGGACTTTATCGCTCCGACGACGCGGGTCGCTCATGGCGGCTGCTCTCGTCCGATCGCCTCATTCAGACGCGCTCGTGGTACTACATGAAGGTGATCGCCGATCCGAAGAATGCCGACGTCGTGTGGGTGCTCAACGCCCCCGTGCTGCGCTCCATCGACGGCGGCGCGAACTTCTCAGTCGTACCGGCCACTCACAGCGACAATCACGCGCTGTGGATCAATCCCACCGATCCGCGCTACATGATCAACGGGAATGACGGTGGCGCATCCATCTCGCTCGACGGCGCGAAGAGCTGGAGCACGCAGGACAACCAGCCTACGGCGCAGTTCTATCATGTGACAGTCGATGACGAGTTTCCGTACAAGCTCTACGGCGGACAGCAGGACAACAGTTCGGTCATCATCCGCAGTCGCAGCGATGGCAACGGCATTGGGGTGCGCGACTGGTGGGATGGTGCCGGCTGCGAAAGCGCCAACATTGGTGTGAGTGCGAAGCAGTCGCGCTATGTGTACGGCGGTTGTTATCAGGGCATTATCGACGAGCTCGATCAGCAGTCGGGCTTGCAGCGCGCCATCATGCCGTGGCCCGCTATGAACCTTACCGAGCGCACCGACAGCACGCGTTATCGCTTCAACTGGACCGCGCCGATTCTCGTGTCGCAACATGACGCCAACGTGATTTATCACGGCGGCAACGTGCTCTTTCGCAGCGGGGATCGTGGCACGACGTGGAAAGAAGTGTCCGGCGATCTCACGCGCAACGATCCGGCTCGGCAGGGGTGGGGCGGTGGACCAATCACCAACGAGGGTGCCGGCGGCGAAGTGTACGGCACGATCGTGGTGATGGCGGAATCGCCGCACGATGCGCGCACCATGTATGTGGGTACCGACGATGGGCTCGTGCAGCTCACGCGCGACGGCGGCGCCACATGGAGCAACGTCACCCCCGCGGCCGCCGGCGACGGACTCACCAGCGAGATTGAAGTTTCGCCGCACGATGCCGCCACCGTGTACGTGGCGTTTCGTAAGGACCGCATTGGTGATCCCTCGCCGTACATTTTCCGCTCTATCGACTACGGCCGCACCTACACCCGGCTCGTGAATGGATTGCGCGCGGGCGAGCCGGTGCGCGTGGTGCGTGAAGACAACGAGCGCGCCGGCATGTTATACGCGGGTACGGAAACCGGTGCGTACTTTTCACTCGATGGTGGCGCACGTTGGCAACCGTTTACTGGTTTGCCAACGGTACCGGTCACCGACCTCGACGTGCGGCACGGCGATCTCATTGCCGCCACCGAAGGACGCGCCTTCTGGATTCTCGACGATCTCTCCACGCTGCGTCAGCAGTCCGCGAGCGTGGCGTCGGCGTCGGTGCATCTGTTCCAGCCGCGCGATGCGGTGCTGGCTGGCGGCGGCACCGGTGGACCGGTGGGTACGGTGGGGCGCAATCCGGCCTACGGTGCCACGGTGTACTTCCGCATGGCCAGCGCACCCGACAGCACACACAAAGCCACACTGGAGTTCGTCGACGCACGCGGCCGCGTGCTGCGCGCGTATTCCACCGATACCGCAGATCGTGTTGGCAAACTCGCCACGCGTCGCGGACTCAATACGTTCGTGTGGGATTTGCGGCGAGAGGCACCAACGACGTTGTCTGGCGTCGTGCTCTTTGGTGCACCGCAGGGTGGCGGAGCAGGCGTCATGCCGGGGCGCTATTCGGCGCGGCTCACGGTAAACGGAAACGTGCAGTCACGCGACTTCACCGTGCGCCTCGATCCGCGACTGGGCGATATTTCCACGAGCGTGCTCGCCGAACGCGATTCCATCGCCAACCTGCTGGCCGTTCGCATTGGTGAAATGCATGACGCGGCGCTGCGTGTGCGAGACCTCAAGACGCAGGTGCAGGGCATCGTGTCGCGCACGAAAACCGCCACGCTCGCCGATAGCATCGCCGCCACCGGTAACGCGATGATCAGTGCGCTCTCCGCGTTCGATCCGCGGCTCACCACGAAGGCCACCAACGGGCA
>JBBRDP010000117.1:0-11135 GCA_038203795.1 Gemmatimonadales bacterium | reverse complement strand
GATCGCGCCTTCAGTTGACGGTACGAGTTGACGGTTGACGGTCAACCGTGACCGGTTCACCGCAACTCCCCCATTACGCCCGGTCCGCGTACCGTGGGGATCGCGCCTTCAGTTGACGGTACGAGTTGACGGTTGACGGTTGACGGTTCGCATTGGGGATTGTTCACGGTCGACGCAGCGTCGAGTAACGGCGCGAAACAGACGGCCCGCGCGCAGGCTGGGGGCGTGGTCGACCACGGGCAATCGATAACCGCAGACGCACGCTCCGCGTACCGTGAAGCGCACACCGTCAGTTGACGGTACGATTCGACAGTCGATACCAGACGGTGTGTACCGTAAACCGTTCACGGTCAACCCGTACCGTAAACTTAGAGCGCGATCGTGCCGATACGGGCGACGGGCCTAATGGGGGAGTTGCGGTTAACTGTAAACCGTTCGCCGTCAACCCATACCGTGAACTTAGAGCGCGATCGTGCCGGTACGGGCGACGGGCCTGATGGGGGAGTTGCGGTTCACCTTGGTTCAGATTGTCGCCATATCAATGACGAAGCGGTATTTCACATCACCCGCCAGCATGCGCTCCCAGGCCGTGTTCACTTCGGGCATGGTGATGACTTCGACGTCCGATCCGATCGTGTGTTCCGCGCAGAAGTCGAGCATCTCCTGCGTCTCGGCGATGCCACCGATGAGCGAACCAGCGATGCTGCGACGGCGCATGATGAGCGAGAACGGATGATGCTCTGGATGCGGCGTGGCGGGCGCACCGAGCAGCACGTGGGTGCCGTCACGCGCGAGCGTGTTGAGGTACGGGTCGAGTTGGTGCGGCGCGGCCACAGTGTCGAGAATGAGATCGAGTGAACCGGCGGCAGCGGTCATGTCTGATTCATGCTTGGAGAGCACTGTGCGGGTAGCGCCGAGTCGTGCGGCGTCGGCGGCTTTGCCGGGCGAGGTGGTGAAGAGCGTGACCTGCGCGCCCATCGCCGACGCAAGCTTCACCGCCATATGCCCGAGCCCGCCCAAGCCGACCACACCCACGCGCATGCCAGGCGCGCATTTCCAGTGCCGCAGCGGAGAGTAGGTGGTGATGCCGGCGCACAGCAGGGGCGCCGACGATGCCAGATCGACGCCGGCCGGCATACGCAACACAAAGTGCTGGTTGACCACGATTGTATCGGAGTAACCACCGTACGTGGGGCGGCCGGTTTCCTGCTCCACGCCCATGTAGGTGCCGGTGGATCCGTTCTCACAGTAGTTCTCCAGATCGTCGCTGCACGAAGCGCAGCTGCGGCAGCTGTCCACAAGACAACCCACGCCCACGATATCGCCCACGTGGAAGCCGGACACGGAAGATCCGACCGCGGAGACGTGGCCAACGATCTCGTGACCGGGTACGGCGGGATACGGCGCCGGTCCCCAATCACTGCGCGCGAAGTGCATATCGGAATGACAGATGCCGCAGTAGCGGATGTCGATCCGCACATCATCGGCACCGACGTCACGACGTTCAAACGACCACGGAGCAAGCGGGGCGTCAGCGGCCGACGCGGCCCAGGCACGAGCTGGAATCACACAATCCTCGACGATGAAAGGGATTCACAACTTGCCGCATCGTCGGTGCCAACGCCAGCGATGAGGTATCGAGATGCGATTCTCATATCGTGGCGTAGCTCGCAGGCGCCTCCAGCGGCGTTGACATCGTGTCTCAGTCAGCGCCGAGTCTTCGGACTGCGTATTCGACGTAGTCAGCGGGCCGACGCGTCCGTCGGTACACCCGTCTCACGCTCTTTCTTGCAGACCTGAACAATGACGCTCCAGAACTCTGTCGTGCGGGCCTTTTGCCGGATCAGCCTGCTGGCCCTGTCAGCCACGGCTACGTCGCTCGCCGCGCAGACTGCCGCTACGCCGATCCCTTCGGCGGAAGACCCGCGGATTCACGACATCGTAGCCGCCGCCTCGGCGGAACGCGTTGAACGGGACATCCGCACACTGGTGGCGTTCGGCACGCGCCACACCATGTCGGACACGCTCTCGACCACGCGTGGCATCGGCGCCGCGCGGCGATGGATCTACGCGGAGTTCCAACGCATCTCGCAGGCGTGCGGCGGCTGTCTTGACGTGCGCTATGTGTCGGACGTGCAGAGGGCATCGCCCACGTCGCGCATTCGCGACGACGTGAATATCGTGAACGTAGTGGCGATTCAAAAGGGGCGTACTGAACCCAACCGACACGTGCTGCTCAGCGGCGACATCGACTCGCGCGTGTCCGATGTGATGAACGCGACCGCTGATTCACCGGGTGCGAACGACAATGCGAGTGGTATCGCGGCAATTTTGGAGGCGGCGCGATTGCTCACGAAGTATCAGCCATCGGGATCGATCGTGTACGCGGCGCTGGCGGGCGAGGAGCAGGGTTTGTTTGGTGGCGAGATTCTCGCGCGTGTTGCCAGGCAGGAAGGCTGGCGTATTGATGCGGTGATCAACAACGACATGATCGGCAACATCAGCGGCATCGACGGCGTGATCGAGAACACCAAAGCGCGCGTCTTTGCACCCGGCTTGCCGGCCAACACGACGGCGGCCGAGCTGCGCCGCATCCTCACGAACGGCGGTGAGCTCGACACCCCGTCACGTCAACTGGCGCGCTACATCGACGTGGTCGCCGACCGTTATTTCCCGAATCTCGACGTGGAGATCATCTACCGCCTGGACCGCTACGGGCGCGGTGGACATCACACGCCGTTTTTCAACGAAGGCTCAGCGTCCGTGCGGCTCATGGAGTCGCATGAAGACTACAACCGACAGCATCAGGACCTGCGCACCGCCAACGGCATTGCGTACGGCGACGTGATCGGGGGCGTGGACTTTGCCTACGCCGCGTCGATCACAGCACTCGATGCGGCCACGCTCATCTCACTGGCGTGGGCGCCAGCCGCGCCCGATTCGGTGACCATTCGCGGATCGGTGCAGCCGTCGCCGACCTTTCGTTGGAAGGCGTCAGCGTCACCCGATGTGATTGGCTATCGGATATATTGGCGCAAGCCGAGCGAGGTGAACTGGACGCAATCGCGTTTTGTCGGCAATGTTACGCAGTACACGCTGAAGAACGTGATTATCGACAACTACTTTTTTGGTGTGGCAGCGGTGGGCAAGGATGGGCACGAAAGTCTGGTGGCATTTCCGCGATAGGCCCGCGATCGTCTCGTATGGCGCTCCACGTACCGTTCGTACCTGACGATTGGTGGCTGCAGGTTGGATCGACCACGCGGCCCTTTGTCACACGGCTGCGTGGTCCGCGTCGCGAAGTGAAATCGAGCGTGCGCCCGTCGGCTCAAGGTACGCCATGCGGCGCAGATGCACCGAGTCGGCGGCGGCCACGTATGCGGTGTGCTGCGTGGTGGCCGCCAGTGCACGCGTGAGTTGCGTGAGTCCACCGCACAGATAGCGGTTGCACAGATTCGATCGCAGACTGCGCGGCAGCGCACAGGCCGCCGTGGTGTGAAAGACGCACGATCCACGATAGTGTCGCGCTGGCAGGTGCGACGCATATAGCGTCTCCAACGACTCGGCCGTCATCGGCGTGCCATCGTCCGCGAGCTGTGCGCGCACGCGAAGCAGGCTGTCCTCCTTGAGAAATGCATGTGTGCCCCCCGCCGTGCAGCACTCGCCGCGGCAGGTCGCACAACTTGCACCGAGCATTGCGGAAAGATCGGCCACACCCGGCACCTCGTGTGCGGTGATGGTGAGCTCGATCGCATTGTCGCGAGCCGCCGTGGCCTCGAGCGACATCGGCGCGCTGTTGTCGCGCACCGGCTCGATAAACGCCACGGCAATCTCGGCGCGCAAGCGGAGCAGGAAATCCTCGCGGCTCGACTCGGGCAGCAGCTCCGTGCCTCGTGTGTTGGCCGGCAGCAGAATCACCGGTAGCACGAGACCAGCCGCGCCATCGGGTTTCGGCTGACGCACCATGTCGCGTGCGGCGATCTGTTCCGCCTTCGCGGTGAGTCGCGTGTTGCGGGCTCGCTGCAACGCAATCGGACCTTCACGTGGGGGCATGCACAAAGGTACACGCCCTCGCCACGCCGCGGCTCATCGCGCAGCGGTGCTCATTTGAAGATGTTCAGCAGGTTGCCCACAAAGCCGGTTCGCTCCGACTCTCCCGCGGCCAGAATTTCAAGCTCGCCCTTGTCGAGCCAGATGCCGTCGCACGTCGGGCACTGGTCGATGGTGACATGGTGGTATTCCCTGGCCAGCAGTGCCGTGCCATCGCGCGGACACTTGTTGCGGTCGGCGGCCACGCGCGCAATGCGTTCGGCATCGGCGCGCGCACGCAATTCTTTGCGAAGCTCAGCATCCAGTCGTGCGAAGTACTCGTCCTCGTTGCGGCTGGGCTTAAATTCTTTCGACATGGCGAAATGGATACGGGAAGCGTTCACGAACGACGTGGGAGTGATCTAAAGCATACCGGCAGAGACGCGGTCAGGGTAGCGGTGAGGAGACGGGCGGGGTGGAGGTGGTGTTGCCTTCGAGCGGACGCGGGCCGTAGCGGGCGACGGGCGCGAGCAGAAATCGGGTTGGTACACCGATGCATATTTGAGTACGGCATCTGCCGTGACCGCCACCTCTTACGTGCCTTGTATGTCCCAACCGACTGGCCTCGTTCCGGCGTTGACCGCCGCCGAAGCCGCCGCACTCGTCGCCGAACAGTATGGCCTGATCGTGCGCACACGCGAGCTGCCGAGTGAACGGGACCAGAACGTGCTGCTGCTCGCACTCGACGGGCGGCGGTTTGTCCTCAAGATATCGAACGCGCAGGAGTCCCGCTCGGTGCTGGAAGCGGAGTGTGACGTCATGCGTCACCTGGCGCATACGGGCGTGTGCCCCACCGTGGTCCGAACGCGCCACGGCGACGAGCTGATACAGATCGGTCAACATTGGGTGCGTGTCATCACGGTACTCGAGGGATCGCCATTGGGGGCGGTGCCACTGCATACGGATGCGTTGCGCCGGGACATCGGTCGCGCGTTGGGACGGCTGGATCTGGCGCTGACGTCGTTCGACCATCCGTCGCTGCACCGCTCGTTTCACTGGGATCTTGCGCAGGCGCAGGACGTGGTGCAGGCCCACGTACCATTGGTTACCGATGACGTGTTGCGTGAGAGCATCGACCGCGTGCGCGCGCATCATCTCGCGACGATTGTACCGCTGCTGCCATCGCTCCGGCGCGGCGTGATTCACGGCGACGCGAACGACTACAACGTGCTCGTCGATCACGCGAATCAGCGGGTCACCGGCGTGCTCGACTTTGGTGACATGGTGATGAGTCACACCGTCAATGATCTCGCGATCGCCATGGCCTACGTGGCGCTTGGCAGCGATGATCCGCTCAGCGCGGCGGCGCAGGTAGCGGCGGGGTACCACGCAGAATTTCCGCTGCGCGACGACGAAATCAGCGCGCTCTTCGGGCTGATGTGCATGCGATTGTGCGTAAGCGCCTGCCTGGCGGCGAAGCAGCAGGCGGAGCGTCCTGACGTGGCGTATCTGAGCATCAGCCAGGCCTCGATCCGCAAGACGCTACCAGTGCTGGCCGCAACACATCCGCGGCTTGCGCACTACATCCTGCGTGACGCCTGTGGCCTGCCGGCCGTCCCGCAGTCTTCACGTGTCGTGTCGTGGTTGCGTGCGCAGCAATCAACGTTTGCTCCGCTTCTGGGTGTCGATTTTTTCAAAACGCCGGTTGCACCGCTCGACTTCAGCGCAGGGAGCGCACTCATTGCCAGTGATCCGGAACGCAACGCACCGAAGGAGCTCGACGCGCGCGTTGCACGCATATTGGCGGAGTACGACGCGCGGATCGGCGTTGGTGGGTACGATGAAGCCCGTCTCATTTATCACTGGCCCAACGAACCGCAGGGCGTGGAGCCACGAACGATCCACATCGGGCTCGATCTGTCAACCGCGCCGGGCACGCCGCTGTTTGCGCCGCTTGACGGCGTCGTGCACGGTTTTGAGAATGCCACCGGATATCACGACTACGGGCCGGTCATCGTGTTGCGACATGAGACCACGAGCGAGCCGCCGGTGGAGTTCTTCACGCTGTACGGGCATCTGAGTGTCGACTCGTTGTCCGAGCTGGCAGTCGGACAACTGGTAAGCCAGGGCAGCGAGTTTGCGCGCATCGGCGAGGCGCCCACGAATGGACATTGGTGGGCGCACGTGCATATGCAGGTAATTGTCGATATGCTCGACGTACCGTGCAATGTGAATGGCGCCGCCCGCGCGAGCCAGCGGCGCGTGTGGAAGAGTCTGTGTCCCGATCCCAATCTGCTGTTGGGTATTCCGGCCGAGCGCGTTGTGCGTCACGATGACGCGGCGACGATCAGCGCGTCGCGCGCCGCGCATGTCGGACGGAACGTGCGCGTGAGCTATGGTTCCGACGCGCTCCATATCGTGCGTGGCCACAAGCAGTATTTGTACAACGCCGACGGACATCGGTTTATCGACGCCTACAACAATGTGGCGCACGTGGGACATGCACATCCCCGTGTCGTGCGCGCCGTGAGCGAACAACTGTCGGTGCTCAACACCAACACGCGCTATTTGCAGGAACAGCTCACGCAGTACGCCGAGGCACTGGTGGCCACGTTGCCGGATCCGCTGCGCGTGTGTTTTTTCACCGCATCGGGGAGCGAGGCCAACGAGCTTGCCCTGCGCCTGGCACGCTCCCATACCGGCGCGCGCGATCTCATCGTGATGGACCACGCATACCATGGGCACACGACGACGCTTATCGACATCAGTCCGTACAAGCACAACGGACCCGGTGGCACGGGCGCTCCCGATTGGGTGCATACATCGCCGATTCCTGATGTGTATCGCAACCGGGAGGTCACCGGCGCACCGGGCGCGTGGTTTGCATCACACGTCGGGCATGCGATTGGCAGGGTCCACGAGTTGGGACGCGCGTTGTGTGGCTACATCGCCGAGACGTGTCCGAGTGTGGGCGGACAGATCATGCTGCCCGATGGTTTCCTGCGCGACGTGTACGCGCGTGTCCGTGCCGCCGGCGGGTTGTGCATTGCCGATGAAGTGCAAACAGGCTTCGGACGGATCGGCACACACTTCTGGGCGTTCGAGGAACAAGGCGTCATCCCCGATATCGTGGTGCTCGGCAAGCCGATGGCGAACGGCTATCCGATGGGCGCCGTGATTACCACGCGAGAGATCGCCGATCGCTTTGACAATGGGATGGAGTACTTCAGCACGTTCGGAGGCAGTACCGCAGCCTGTGTGGCGGCGCGCACAACACTGCAGGTCACGCTTGACGAACAGCTGCAGCAGCATGCGCTCGGCGTCGGGTCTGCCCTGCGTGAGGCACTCCGCAGTCTCGAGGCCGAACACGAGATCGTGGGCGATGTGCGAGGCTCGGGACTGTTTCTGGGCGTGGAACTGGTGCGCGATCGATTCACGCGGGCACCGGCGGCGGCGGAAGCGAGTTTTGTCGTGTCGCGCATGCGCGCGCGCGGGGTGCTGGCGGGCACGGACGGTCCGCACCACAATGTGATCAAGTTGCGCGGTCCGATGTGCCTGTTGATGAACGATGTGGAGGGAATCGCGGGTGCGATGGAGGGGGCGGTGCGCGAACTGCCGACGGGGGGGACGGTTGACGGTCAACGGCAACTCCCCCATTAGGCCCGTCGCCCGTATCGGCACGATCGCGCTCTAAGTTTACGGTACGGGTTGACGGTGAACGGTTTACAGTCAACCGCAACTCCCCCATTAGGCCCGTCGCCCGTACCGGCGCGATCGCGCTCTAAGTTTACGGTACGGGTTGACGGTGAACGGTTTACGGTACACACCGTCTGGTATCGACCGTCGAATCGTACCGTCAACTGACGGTGTGCGCTTCACGGTACGCGGAGCGTGCGTCTGCGGTTATCGATTGCGCGTGGGCGACCACGCCACCAGCCTGCGCGCGGGCTGTCTGTTTCGCGCCGTTACTCGACGCTGCGTCGACCGTGAACAATCCCCGATGCGAACCGTCAACCGTCAACCGTCAACTCGTACCGTCAACTGAAGGTGTGAGCTCCACGGTACGCGGACCGGGCGTAATGGGGGAGTTGCGGTGAACCGGTCACGGTTGACCGTCAACCGTCAACTCGTACCGTGAACTGAAGGTGTGAGCTCCACGGTACGCGGAGCGTGCGTCTGCGGTTTTCGATTTCCCGTGGGCAACTACGCCCCAGCCTGCGCGCGGGCCGTTTGTTTCGCGCCGTTTCTCGACGCTGCATCGACCGTGAACAATCCCCACTGCGAACCGTCAACCGTCAACCGTCAACTCGTACCGTCAACTGAAGGCGCGATCCCCACGGTACGCGGACCGGGCGTAATGGGGGAGGTGCGGTAAACCGGTCACGGTTGACCGTCTACCGTCAACTCGTACCGTGAACTGAACGTGTGAGCTCCACGGTACGCGGAACGGGGGAGTTGCGGTTCACGGTTCACCGTTGACGGTTGACGGTCAACGGCAACTCCCCCATTAGGCCCGTCGCCCGTATCGGCACGATCGCGCCTTCAGTTGACGGTAGGGGTTTACGGTGAACGGTTGACGGTGCACACCGTCTACGTTCGACCGTCGACGCGTACTGTCAACTGCAGGCGCGATCCCCACGGTACGCGGATCGGGCGTAATGGGGGAGTTGCCGTGAACCGGCCACGGTTGACCGTCGACCGTCAACCGTCAACTCATACCGTCAACTGAAGGCGCGATCTCCACGGTACGCGGATCGGGCGTAATGGGGGAGTTGATGTTGACCGTCCACCCTCACCCCCGTTCATCGAACTCAACTATAATGCGAGCGCGATCACCCGGGCAGCGCGAAAGACGGTCCGGCCCTGACAGCCACCAGGCAATGTTAACCGTGCCGTATACGGCATTTTGTGCCGAGTGTCGCACAGTGATGCCGGGCACCCTCAAGCGGAAATTTGTGCCGCTTTGCTCGGGAAACGGTCCGGCTAAATAACCGTAAACCGTTATTTAACAAACAGTTACCTAGCTAACGCCGTTGCGGCTCTCATCGCCCGATCCTCATGGCCCGCACCTTGCCTTTGTAGCTCGTGGACATTCACGCCGTTCCACGAGGCTACTCAGATGCTGTTCGGATTTATTGACCGCGTATCAAATGCATCGCCACTCAAGGGCGCACTCGACCAGAGTGCCGCGCGTACGCGCGCCATTGGTGACCGGGTCGCCAAGGCGTCGCTGAACAACGGCGATGGATTTGCGCTCAAGGCCGGAGAAGGCGACGCCCAGATGGTGGACGGCAATCCGGTTGACGTTGAACAGGAAATGATGGCGTTGGCCGACGAACAGCTCCGGTTCCTCACCACCGCCAAGCTGCTCGAACGCACGTATGCGAGCATCCGGACCGCGATCAGGGGGACCGGCTGATGACGGACCCACGTCGTTTGGGGCTGTTGCCCGCCGCCGGTATTGAGCCGCCGCGGCCGCACTTTCGCTCCCTGAGCATCTCGGCCAGCGGGTTGTCGGCGCAGCGCGCGCGTATGGAGACCATCGCGCAGAACATTGCCAACGCCGATGTCACGCGGACCGCCGAGGGCGGGCCGTTCCGCCGTCGCACCACGATCATCGAGTCGGCCACGCGCGAGACCGCCGGCAACGGCAATCGCCCCGCGATCAACGGCACTTTGCCGGCTGCGAGCGGACCGTTCGGGTCGCCGGCCTTCAAGATGCCGATCGTCGGCGATGTCAATCGTGCGATTCCGATCCCGATCAATACGCCGGATGACGGCATGTATGGTGTGCGCGTTGTGGGCACCGAGGCGGACACCACCGACGAAGGGCGCGCGATCTACGAACCCGGGCATCCCGACGCCGACCAGGACGGTTACGTGCGCTACCCGAACGTGGATCCGACGCAGGAGCTTGTGAACCTGCTCGACGCCAAGCGCTTGTATGAAGCCAATGCCACGGTCTTTCAGACCACGAAGTCAATGTTGCGCGCCGCGCTCGATATCTGATCCTCCATGCTTCGCCCCTCTTCTCCGGCTCGACTGTCATGAGTCTGAACGGCATCAACAACAATCCGCTGCTGTCCTCGCTGGGTCCGCTGGTGCGGCCCGGCGCCGCACAAACGGTGAACCCCGGCTCGGCCAACGCAACACGGCCCGCGCCCGAGCGTGCCTACGGCATTGGCGAACGCGCGCCGGCGACTGCACGCCCCACGATTGCATCCGCGCCAAGCGCGGTGCCGACCGAAGCACCGGCTGGCACCGATCCGGCACTGTGGAATGTGCTGACCACCGAAGAACGCGCCTTCTTCTCGAAGTCTGCCGCGCTCGGTCCGCTTACGTACGGCAAGATCAAGAACGCCACGCTCCCCGCACCGCCCGCGATGCGCGGCGGCCGTCTCGACGTTCGCGCCTGAGGAATCTGCCATGTCATCATCGATTGATATGATCGCGCGCAGTCTGTCGTCGTTGCAGCAGCCCGGTGTTGACACCGGTATTGACACCGGCGCCCGACAGATTCCGCTTCCCGGCGTTGCGCTGGACGGCCCATCATTTGGCGACACGCTCACTGGCGTGATCAACAGCATCAGTGAAGCACGCAACCACGCGGGCGCCATGACCCGCCGCTTCGTCGCTGGTGAAGACGTCGAGTTGCATCAGGTGATGGCGGCGCAGGAAGAATCCGGCGTGGCCTTGGATCTGCTCATCGAAATGCGCAACAAGATGGTCGAGAGCTATCGCACCCTCATCAACATGCAGTCGTAAGCGACCCGTATGGCATCCCTGCTTCCTTCGTTTTTCGGCCGCGCCGATGGCAATCGCCAAATGGCGATTATCGCCATCGGCGTCGTGGCAACCGCGCTGGTGTTTGGTCTTTCACGCTGGGCCACCGAGCCCACGTTCGTGCCACTGTATGCCAACGCGCCGATTGAGTCGGTTGGCGTGATTACCGACAAGCTCGACGAAGCCAACATCACGTACAAACTGGGGAGTGCGGGTTCACAAGTGCTGGTCGCTGCGGCAGACGTGGCAACAGCGCGCGTCGCGCTCGCGCGGGAAGCCCTGCCCGGCACCGGACGTCCCGGCCTCGAACTGTTCGACAAGCC
>JBBRDP010000116.1:0-11215 GCA_038203795.1 Gemmatimonadales bacterium | reverse complement strand
CAAAACCACATCGCGGCGCAACGCTTGACGTTGGCGCTGCGCTTGATGACTATTCAGGATATTCCCGAGTAGCTCAGCTGGTAGAGCAGGTGACTGTTAATCACCGGGTCGGCGGTTCGAGTCCGTCCTCGGGAGCTAATCAAAGACAACGTGTTACAGCGAAGGGGCGCCGGTTTCGGTGCCCCTTTCGCGCACCTGATGTGCGAAACGTGCGCGAATGGTCGCGCGGGGAGAGTTGTATGGACCAAGGCGAGTTTGAAAATCAGCAAAGGCTGTCGAACTCCTACCGGTACACGAATGCTGAGCTTCGCAAGCTTCGGCGGCAATGCCTGCTGCTATCGGCTAAGGGAATGCCCTTTGCGACTGCGCTCGCTGCCGGCCTCCACGGGCTGCACCTCGCCAACAACGCAAGGCCATTGGTCCTCGACGAGATGGACGAAGATTCTCGAGGTTGGCACACTCGAGTATTCTCCTTTATCGACGACTACATGAGCGCAAGCGAAAGTGCTGAGTTATTCGTTATCGCGCAGGGAATCCAACGTTGCCAAGACTTCGTTCTGGCGGTGGACGATCTAGAGGGTTGGCTTTCGAATCGGATCAAGGCGTTTGATGGCCAGGCGTGATCGCGCCAGAAAACGGCTTCTCCGCCAGTTCGCACAGCCCGCCGCGTCTTCATCGCCAGCGACTTCTTCAGTGCGGTAACCTCCTGCGCCTGACTATTCGGCGTCACGTGACTCTTGACCGGAGGCGTGGTCGCGGTGTCGTTTCGAGTTCTTGAGAAGTGCGGGCTTTTGAATGATTGCGCAGAGACCATTGGTTCAAGCATCGAGTGCGCGGTGAGATGGCGCGCGTCGCGCACCATCTCGCAGAGCTCCACGCGCAGCGCGCCGCTGCCTGAAGGGTCGACGGCGCTCTGATGGACAGCGTAGCCAAGCGGTCGTAGTCCATTTTAGGTGTGCGGATTGTGCGGAGTGTCCTCACGAGCGCGGGAGTCGTCGGCTGGCGTGCGCACTGCTCGCCAGCAAAGCGCGCCCTCGGCATAGACCGTCTCAGCGATCGCGGCGGGCAGCGAAGCTCGGTCCGGGCAGTGGATCGGGTGATTGGCCCAGCAGAGGAGGGACACCGCAGACGGTACCGAGCGCCGTGGCCGGACCGTCACTTCGCCCGGGACACGCGATCGGAATCCCGATAGAGACGTGCAAAGCGATTAGCGGTTCCGCCAGTCCAACAGAGCGCCAGCGGCGGCTACGGTGGCGGCAACTGCCGTGAGCACTTGGAGAAACGTGCTCCACCGCCCGCGGCGGCGTGAGCGTTCTTTGTCGACGCCTTCGCGAACAAGCTCAATGCCGTCTTCTGTCAGAATTAACTGCCTGTCAACAGAAGATCTCGTCCACCACTCGTTTTCTGCTGAGTGCCAATCCTCACCGGCTGCGGGAGTAGGATACGGCGGCAGCCGGACACGATACCATAGCGCGAGATTTTTGGTTTTTCGTGAATGTAGACGCGAGAACTCGTCGTCAATCGCCCTCGCCTCGAAGGTGTACTCATCTTCCAAAGACCTCAGTCGTTCACGTTTTTCATCGCCCGCGAGCGACAGCCGAGCCGCAGCAGTCGCGCGCTCGTAGTCTCGCCGACTGCGCCACAGCTCGAATCGTTCTTGCCATGCAAGCGGCAGGACGACGCGACGTGATAGGGCGAATGCTCGCATCGGAAGCCGCTTCGTCGCTGACCAACTTATCCGAGCGGGACGAACTGAACCCTTGCCGAGTTCCAATGGGGCCGATGGCTTAGCGGCGTTGCTTTTCATCGGCATCCAGTGGCCGCGCGTCGCTTCCAATCACGTTGCTGCAGCGTCGTGTTATCCGAGGCCGTGGTGCGATCATCTGGTAATAGCGCTTTCGCCAGCGGGCATGTCGCGTTGAAGTAGAGGGCGTTCGCCTGCGACCCGACCCAGACGACCGAGGTGTCGAGGGCCACTGCCTTCGATGCGGGTGCGCTTGCTGGCGCCAGAAGTGCGGTGGTCTTCGTTGGCGTGGTCGAGATCCGGCACGTCTTGCTGCAGCTGATGTACGAGTTGCCGCACGGGCATCCGGTACGGCAGTTCGTCTGCGCCTCGAGCGGCCGTGCTGTGAGCGACACGCAGCACAAGATAGCGAGCGCGATGGCCGCCACGAACAGTCGTGAAGTTCGCTTTCTTCGGGTCATGGGTCCGCGCTACCGGACGTCGACCCGAGTCATCGTCGCGACACTACGGTTGCGCTCACTAGCCTTCTGTATCGCCGAGTCGGAGCTCATCGCGGACACAAATACTCTGGCGAAGACTCGCGGACCTCTTGGGATATCGTCGCGTGTGGACCAGTGGAAGGGACCTCTCGCCTCGACCGTGAGGGTGTCCGACCCTTTGAAGTCGACCGCGACCTCGATTGGCTGATCCGAGCGGCTGCCGCCGATCGCTTCGTCAGGGTTCACGAAGAAGGCCCAGACCCACACACGCGCCGGCCGTTCGCCAGGCGGTGCGCTCATGCGTGTACGGATGACCATCTCGCCGGTCGCGTAGTCAAGCGTAACGCGGTCCTTCGACGTCTTGAGAAACCGCGGCCCGCTGAACGCGACCGCCGGCGAGCCTACTTCGTCGGCCGGCCCCGAGGCATCGCTGCTTGTCGTGGCCTCATCGACAGGGGTCGAGTCTCCGAACTGCATCGCGATCGCGTACACGAGCAGTCCGCCACCGATGATCAACCAGCGTTTCTTCATGTGTGGACCGTTTCAGGAGGAGCGTGCACAGGAGGAGGGCAACGGTTTGAGGCCAGTGGATCCTCTCAGTATCTATTAGAATCCGCCGTCGATCATGCCTCGCGACCTTCTCGCGGCTGGCGCTACCGTATTCTTCTCGGGCCAGACGAGGAAGGTCGCGTGGCAGGGTCCATGCGGACACCTGACGTAGCCTCGCGACGCCACAGTCACACGCACAAGCTTTCCGTCAACGTCGAAACACCGAGTGCAATAGGGGCCATCGGGTCCGGCTTCGCGAGCGTCACCGGTCCAGTAGACGCCGCGGTCGAGGCTGACGATCGCGCGGACGCGAGCTGCCTCCTCGAGCGCCCTGATCTGTCGCCGCGCGTCGTGCAGTTCCTCCTGCATCTCAAACGCCTGCTCTTTCGCGTCCTGGAGTCGCGCCATAAGGTCTAGGTACTCGGCCTTGAGCGGCGTGTCGGCAAACTTCCTTGCCACGTCTACGGCGCCGCGGAGCGACGCAACAATGATCGACGGTTCCATGATCTTGCTTGAGGGAGTCGCGAATCAGCGCCTGCGCCTACGAAACGTGCGCGACATCACGCGCAAACGCTATAGGGCGTTCGTGGCTTCTCGTCTATTCCCGTGCGATGCAAGGAGCGCAACCTCTTGGCGGGTATAGCGATACGGCCGCTTTCCCAGACCGGAACACGCCCCACAACAACCGCGCGCCATCCTCGCAAGCTGCTGGTGCACTCTTGAATACCCGTCTACCGGAATGACGCACACACTCCGCCAGCGAATCGCTGAGCCGCAAATCCGATCATTCTCGCAAGCTCGTCGCGGTCGTGGACCACTACCTGCATTTCTAAAATCTGCGAGAGCGCCCACTCGCCGATCAGTCGAGCTTGCTCGATAGGTTCTTGCTTTGCGTCGAGCACTCCGTCGAGGTAGTCCGTCAGGGAGGAAACGCTTTGAGTGCCGTTCGATGCCCAGAGTTTATGCAATCGGTCAACGTGACGCTCAATGTCGTTTTGGGGCTTTCGTTCAGGAAGCGAAGACGACAGCGCAGCCTGGTGCAGTCGAAAGAACTGTGCGTGGGAAAGGTGCTGGGTCGCGGCTCCCAGGCTAACACCGACCAAGAGCGTGCCAAGCGCGTAATCAACGGTGAGCTTCCCCTCGAACGATGCGAGCAACCGAGCAATGTTGGAAGAACGCTCGGCAAGTAAATTCTCCAGATCCAGGGCGAAGGCTATTGCAAGCGAAAAGAGCGCTCCTCCCATTCCGACAACGTCGGAATCGGAATCCTTGGCGCGCGTTCTGGTCTTGAGCCAGTCAAACAGGGGCATTTTCGTTCCGATCAGATGTGAGGGACGCGTTTGGTTCTTCGACGATACGCACCAGCGTGACCGAATCGTCGCACTGTGCGGAGCCTCACTCTCAACCGTTCGGAGCAAGTGATCGAAAGCCCCATATCATCGAGCAGTCGGTCGCTGCGGCGCCGGGCACTCTTTGCCGCCCGCGGGCTTGCGGCCTGCTTTCCTCGCCTCGGCCTCGGTCATGTACTTCCCCACTTTTGTCTTGCCATACCACCGGGTATCTGGGCAGTGGTAGACCTTGGTGTCACTGTTGACCCAGACGTCGGCACGGCGCGGTGCCGGCGACTGAGCGCCTGTCGTCGTCATCGGGACGAACACCACGACCAGCGCCACAGCCACACACGCAGCCCACGATGCGCACTGCATCAGGGCTTAGGCTTCATGCGGCTTGCGAAATCGCGCCAAGCGGTATGCGCCGATTCGCTGAAGGCGAGCGGCGTGCCGCAGAGCTTCCCCTCGATATCTTTCGCGTTGGCGATGCGCAGCAGCGTCTCGACCGGAACAGTCCAGAACATCTGCTCAATCACGCCCTTTCCTCCAACATCACCGTCGTGCTTGGCTTCCCCGAATGGCACGCGGGTCCCGTTTACGAGCAGCGTCAGCGTGTTGCACTTCAGGTACTGCCACGACTCGCTTTCGACCATCAAATGCAGCGACGCAAGTTTCGGCCGTCGAGGCACCTTGCCGGCCATGACGTACAGTCCGCCGAACTGCAGGCCGTCCCCAGCGACAAAGACCCCACCGAGGCTGACGGTGGTTTCATCGTCGATATTGTCGTACCTGACGCGAACGCGTCCTTCGTGCGGTTCGGTCGGTCGGTCTGGCACTCCGCGCAGCGCTGGCGTCGGCCGTGTCTGCGCACCGATCGGCAAGGCGATCGCGAACAGCAGGAGCAACAGCAAAGAGCTTCTCTTCATGGGCGGTATCCTCCTGGCAAGTTCAATCGCGAGACAGGCCCGACTCGGCCGTACGCGTGCCAAAGGTGCGCGGTCCTGCGCGTACGCGCTACTGGACGCTCGTTCTTTCCGCTTTGTTCCGGTTTGCAATGCGATGCGAAAGCCGTTGCGTAACAATGAGATACGCTCACTTCCGCCGACCGGAACACACCGCAAAACACAAACGCTCACCGTCCTGTTAATCACCGGGTCGGCGGTTCGAGTCCGTCCTCGGGAGCTTCGGTGCGTGGTCGGTGTGCATCCACTCGGTAGTACAGACACTGCGGGGCGTTCGCTACGGCGGGCGCCCCGTTTGTCGTTCCAACCTGCGCCTCTGTCGTGCGGCGCTCGGTGCCGGTTGACGCGCTCCGTCCGGCCTCTAGCTTGCACAGAGCTGTCCTGCGCATGACTCCGTCGTCGATACCGACGCACCGCCCTGCCCGTCTCCCACCCGCCCCGTGTGAATACCTGCCCGCGCTGCGGGGACCAGTTCGAGAACGACGTCGCGTTCTGTCCAAAAGACGGATCGCGCTTGTCGCCTGCTCGCGCCGAGTCCGACAGCGCGAGTTCACTCGTCGGGATCATCCTGGCTGATCGCTATCGCATCACGTCACGGATCGGTGCCGGTGGCATGGGCCAGGTGTACAAGGCCGAACACATTCTCATGAAGCGGCAGTGCGCGATCAAGGTGTTGCGCGCGAATCTGTCGGGCGATCCGGAGGCCGCGCAGCGTTTTCAGCGGGAAGCGGAGAACGCGAGTCAACTCAGCCATCCGAACGTCGCGCAGATCTACGATTTTGGTGAGCATGACGGACGCGTGTATCTGGCCATGGAGTTTATTCCGGGCGAGTCGCTGGCCGCCTTGCTGCAGCGAGAAGGTGCGATTCATCCGGATATCGCGGCGGATATCATGTCGCAGTCGGCCGCCGCACTGGAGGCGGCACATGTCCGTCAGCTGCTGCACCGTGATGTCAAGCCGGACAACATCATGCTCGCAAAAAACACCGACGGCACCTATCTGGTGAAGTTGGTGGACTTCGGCATTGCCCGCGCGATGACGAGCAACGAACAGCGCGTGACACGCACGGGATTGGTGATCGGCACGCCCGAGTTCATGAGCCCGGAGCAGATCGCCGGCGAAGAACTCGATGCGCGATCGGACATGTATGCCCTCGCGCTGGTGGCATTTCAGTGTCTCACCGGCAAAGATGCGTTCCCGGTCACCGCGTCCAAGCAAAATCTGATCCTGCGCCTCACGAGCCGCCCGCGCACGCTCGCAGAAGTGCGCGCCGACATGCCGTGGCCGCTCGCACTGCAGACGGTCTTTGACCGGGCGCTCGCGCCCGACCCGGCGGAGCGATACGACTCCATCGGATCGTTCGCCGAGGAACTCGCGGGAGCGATCAGTAGCATGACGCCCTCGGAGACTACCGCGCTCTACCGCAAGGCGCTCGACCAGCGTGTGGTGAGCGTGGCCTCCCGAACTCCACACAGCGCCGGCGCCATCTCCAACCCGGCGGCGGTGCCGGCCGCCACGGCCCCCGGGCGAACGTCGAGCAGGACCGGCGCCGGCAATCCAGCCGTCCCGTACGGCGCGCCAACGCACCCGCAGGGCCCTTACGGCGCGCATCCCACCCCGCAGGCCTCGTACACGACCAACTCCCCCTTCACCGCGCCCGTACCGCCCAGCGCCGAGTTCATCCCAAGGCTGCGCCGCCGTCCGCGCATCTTCCCGTGGGTCTTTGCCTTCGCGCTCGCCGGCTGGGCGTATGTTGTCTCCACCGGACGCACGGCCGACGCTCGGGCGCTGTTCGATTCCGTGGTGTCCAATGTGACAGGACTGATCGGAACGTCCCAAAAGCTGGTGGAGAGCGAGACGCCGCCGGCCGCCCGGCCGCCCCGGACCCCGGAGCGACGCAGCCGAGACGCCGGCACGCCATCCGCGCCGCCAGCGTTGGTCGAACAAGACGACCGGCCCAACGTCACGACCGACTCGACACGACGCCCGCCGCCCGATTCGCCGCCACCCGTGATTGTCCCGCCAGATACCCTGGCGAGATAGCCGCTGCACACGAGTATCCGTCACACTCACGTCACACCCACATCGCACCCGCATCACTCTTGCATCACACTCACATCGCCTGCGCGACGCGAGGCTACGACATCATGACAACGATTCGCCGCACCACCGTCATCCGCTGCACCACCATCACGCGGTGCACCACCATCCTCACGCGCTGCACCACGATGGCCGTCGTGGCCGCGTTCCTCAGCGCGTCAACGACGCACGCGCAACCGGCGGAGCGCGACGTGAAGATCGCCGCCGCCCGCGCCAAGGTGTCCATGCTCGTTGGCGCACGCGAGCTGGAGTCGCTGCGTACACAGCGTGATGTCGTCATTCTGCAGGTGGGCACCGCCGCGCAATACGCCACAGCGCACGTTGCCGGCGCACGACCGGTCGCCCTCACCGACATCTCGACCCTCCGCGCGCCCGGCACGCTCACGCTCGAACTTCCCGACACACCAGCGCTCGAGCAGTGGGCGCGCTCCGTTGGCATCTCTGACGCGAGTCGCATCATCATCGTGCCGGCTAACGACACCCTGCAGTCCAGCACGCGAGTGTATCTCACGCTGGCGTATATGGGCTTCGCCGATCGTACCTCGTTGCTTGACGGCGGCCTCCTGGCGTGGAAAGCGTCAGGAAAGCCGGTGGAGACCGGAGCCGCGTCGCCACTCGCCGCGAGCACCGCGCCGCTCACCGTGCGCCGCGATTCTTCGATCATTGCGGTCATCACCGATGTTGATGCCGCACTGCAAAGCGCCGGCACCAACGTGATCGACGCGCGCCTGCCGCAGTTCTACGCGGGCAACGGCGGTGGCTATCCGCGTCCCGGACACATTCCCGCGGCGGTGAACATTCCGCTGTCGACGGTGGCGGAGGGTGGCTTCTTCAAGAGCACCAACGAACTACGCGCGTTGTTTGAAGGAGCGGGTGTGAAGCCAGGCGACAAGGTGATTACCTACTGCCACATCGGACAACAGGCCACGCTGCTGTGGTTTGTCGCGCGACAACTCGGCTACGACGCGCAAATGTTCGACGGATCATTCCAGCAGTGGAGCGGCAGCGATCGTCCACTCGTTACGCCTGGCACGCCGTAGGCAGCAACACCGGCGCACGCGAACCCAGCGTGATTTGCAACGTGGGTTCGCAAGAACGTGCGTTCGCGACAACGTGGGGTTGATGCAACGTGCGTGCTTTACAACGTGCGTTCGCGACAACGTGGGGTCGTTACAACGTGCGCTTGCCCAACGCGCTGGCGATCAGCTCCACGGCCAACTCGGCCGTTCGATTCGCGCGATCGAGCACCGGATTGATCTCCACGAGATCCATGCCCACGAGGCGTCCCGTATCGGCCAGCAGTTCCATGGCCAGATGGGCCTCGCGATACGTCGCGCCACCGGGCACCGGCGTGCCAACGCCAGGCGCTTCACTGGGATCAATCCAGTCGGCGTCGCAGGACAAATAGATCCCGCCGGTGCCGTTGCTCACGCACTGAATGGCTTCGCGCAACACCGTGGTGAGTCCGCGTTCGTCAACATCACGCATGGTGTACGCACGAATACCGAGCTCGCGCATGAACGCGCTCTCTGCGGGCTCGACATCGCGAAGCCCCACGTACACGATGTGTTGCGGCGCGATCGCGGGTGACGGGTGCGCAATCGAGGCGAGGTCACGATCACCGTGCCCCAGCAAGTGCGCGACGGGCATGCCATGCACATTGCCGGAGACACTCGTGTCCGGTGTGTTGATGTCCCCGTGTGCATCGAGCCAGATCACGCCGAGTTTTTCGCCGCGTTCCGCGAGCGCCGTCGCGGCCCCCGCCACCGAGCCGGCGCTCAGACTATGATCGCCGCCAAGCACGACGGGGAACTCCCCGGCGCGAATGGTATCTGCAGTCCGTCGCGCCAGATCGCGGCACACGACCGTGATCGCCTCGAGTTCCGTTTCACCGCCGACCGCCCGACGCACCGACTCGCGCTGCGGCACCGGGACGTTGCCAGCGTCGTCGACCGTGCAGCCAAGCCGCTCCAACGCGGCGGTGAGGTTGGCGATGCGAAGTGCAGAGGGTCCCATATCGACGCCTCGGCGCGACGCACCGAGATCGAGCGGAACACCAATGAGCCGGATGGTACGACGAGGAATGGCAGTCATCGCTGAAACCTGACGAGGAGGGGCCTCGCGGCGCCAGCGCGGGCAGCGAGTTGCGACCAATCCGACGCAATCGGAAGTCGCGAGGGCGGCGGCGGTGGAAGCCTGACGGTGCCCGGACTATGTTCAGGGAACCGTTCGTCTCCACGACTTATCACCCCTCGGGAATGCCGTGCTTGCCGCGCTGTCTGCAGAACCTGATTTTTCGATGACCACACCACTTGTTGGCGTCGTCATGGGCAGCGCCAGTGACTACGACATCATGGCGCCCGCCTGCGAGATGCTGCATGAGCTGGGCGTCCCGTACGAGGCACGCGTCGTGTCGGCGCACCGCACGCCCGACTGGCTTTTTGAATACGCACAGACGGCGCGCGCGCGCGGCCTGCAGGTGATTATCGCGGGTGCCGGTGGTGCGGCCCATCTACCCGGTATGTTGGCGGCCAAGACGACCGTGCCGGTGTTTGGCGTTCCCGTACCCGCCACCGCACTGCAGGGAATGGACGCGCTGCTGGCGATTGTACAGATGCCGTCGGGTGTTCCCGTCGGGACGCTGGCCATTGGCAAGCCTGGCGCGGCGAACGCGGCGCTCCTCGCGGCGCAGGTGCTCGCCAATCACGATCCCGCGCTGCTGGCGCGCCTTGAGGCCCGTCGTATCGCCCAAGGCGAAGAAGCACTCGCCCGTCCGCTGCCAGCCCCCGGTGCGATCCACCCCGCATGAATCCCCTCAGCGAAAACACGCGCGCCATCCTGCCCGGTGCGACGATTGGCATTCTGGGTGGCGGTCAACTCGGCCGCATGACCTGCATGGCCGCTCGACACATGGGCTACGACGTGCACGTGCTCGATCCCGACCCCAACTGCGCCGCGCGTGCGATCGCCTCGCGTACGATCACCGCGCCATTCAGTGACGCGGAGGCTGCCGCAGAACTGGCGCGCTCCTGTGACGTGATCACGCTGGAGATCGAACAGATCGCGCGCGCATCTCTTGATGCCGCCGCGCAGTTCGCGCCGGTGCATCCCGGCGCCGATGCCGTCTACATCATTCAGGATCGGTTGCGTCAGAAAACGTGGCTGGCAGCACAAGGCTTTCCGGTGGGTGAGTTCCGGTCGGCCGACAGCGTGGAATCTCTCGCCGAAGCGGTCACGGCACTCGGGCCATCCATCGCGAAAGCGGTGCATGGTGGATACGATGGACGCGGTCAGGCTCGCCTCGCCGATGCCGCAGGCGCGGCGGACGCGTGGCAAGCGCTCGGTGCAGGAACGTGTCTCGTTGAGCAGCGTATCGATATCGCGGTGGAACTCTCGGCGCTCGTCGCACGACGCGCAAGCGGCGAACACGTGGTGTATGCCCCGTCGCGCAATCATCACAGCAACGGCATCCTCACGTGGAGCGTGATTCCCGCTGAGCTGCCGAGCAGTGTGGTGAGCGCTGCGGAACAACTCGCGACGGCCATCGCCGCCGCGCTCGGCGTGGTGGGCCTGCTCGCGGTTGAGTTTTTCCTCACCACCGATGGCCGATTGCTCGTCAACGAACTCGCGCCGCGTCCGCACAACTCGTATCACCAGAGCGAGCGAGCGTGTGCGACCAGTCAGTTTGAGCAACTCGTGCGCGCCGTCTGCAATCTGCCGCTCGGCGATCCCACAGTGATTGCTCCCGGGGCCATTGTGAATTTGCTCGGTGATGTGTGGCTGCACAGCACACCTCCCGACACTGAGTTTGCGCTCGGCGTGACGGCGAGTCGTCTGCATCTGTACGGCAAGGGTGAGGCGCGTCCGGGTCGCAAAATGGGACACATCTCCACCGTGGGCGTCACGGCGCAAGAGGCGCTCAGCCGCGCGCTCGCGTGCTTCCGTCGGTTTTCGCCAGACAGCGCAATGGCTGCGGGGCTCGCCGGTCCTCCGCCCATGTTGCGTTCTGCCGACGGCGCGCTCCTGGCCGAACTCGCCGCCGTGGATCG
>JBBRDP010000115.1:0-11331 GCA_038203795.1 Gemmatimonadales bacterium | reverse complement strand
AGCCAGCGCCTCCCCTCACGCCGCGACCAGCGCCCCACCACAACTATTGCAAAAGCGCGCCCCGGGCTGCGTGACTTCGGCGCCGCACGAACCACAGGCGCCCGGCAGGTAGCAGCCGCAGTCGGAGCAAAAGACCGAGTCGCTCTCCGGACGCGGGCCGCAGGTGCGGCATTGCGGGCGACGCGCCTGCACAGCGCGCACGGCGGCTTCGACGGGATCTTCGTTCGCGGCGGTCGCCGAATAGATGGCCTCGCGGGCAAAACTGTCGTCGTCCTGCTTGCGTAGTTCGGCCAGCGCGAGCGTCGTGTACTTGGCCTTGAGTTCGTCGTAGTCTGAGTCCGAGAGTTTACCGGTCTCGCGATCGAATTCAATTTCCCGGAGTGCGGAGACAGCCATGCCGTCTTCGCTATTGACCAGTGCCTGCCCGGCGGCGTTCAACGCGGCCTCCCGCTTCGAAGCGGCCGCGTTTTCCTCCACCGAGTTGAGCAGTGGAAACAGCACATACGACAGCGCGGCGAGCGCAATCACCGTGCCGAGGATCAGGGTCAAAGAACTGTCGTCGAACATGTCAGGAATAGGGTCAGCGTGAGTCGTCGCGCAGCGCGGCGTTCAAACGGGCCAGTTCATCGTCGGTGCCTTGCACTGCGATCGCGCGAATATCACTCGGCGTACCGTTCGCCGCTTGCACCGCGTTGCGCCGCCACGAGTGCAGGAGCCGCGCGATCACCAGTCCGCCCGTACCGACCGCCACAAACGGGAGAAACCACGCGACCAGATTAAAGCCGGACTTGCTCGGCACCAGCCGAATACGCTGCCCGTACGTACTGGTGAGTTGCGCAACGATTTCATCGCCGGTGTAGCCGCCGTCCACCATGAGTACCACATCGCGGTGAATCGCCGGCGAGTTGGTGCACGCGACGTCCGTGGTTCGGCAAGTGTAGATGTCCAGCGAGCAGGGACATGGACAGGCCAGTTCCCGTTCCAGCGCGATGACGGCAGTCTCATCGAGCTGCGGCACCGCATCGGGCTTGGCCGCCGGTCGAACCGGAAGGTAGAAATCGCCACTCATGTTCACCGTGCTGCTGGGTTGCGCACGGGCACTCCGCCAGGCAATCAACGACAGCGGCACAGCGACGGCACAGCGCGCGATGAACGCACGCCGTACCATCTGCGGTACCGCCGGCCGGTTCACGCGCCGGCTCCCACCAATGCTCCTTCGTGTTGGGGCGACAGTTCCGCGACGTATCCGCGTTCCCGACGCTCGGTTTGCGGCCACATCACAATCACGCCGCCGAAGGCCATGATGAATCCGCCAATCCACACCCAGATCACGAGCGGATTGAAGTGGAAGTTCATCACCGCCGTTTCGGCATCAGTCAATCCGGAGAAGAACACGTACACGTCCTGACCAGCCATTTCCTTGATGGCCACTTCCGTGGACGGCTCGAACGTCGTCGCGCCGGTCGCGTCAAAGTGCTGACGCTTTTCGGCCAACATCGTGCCCATCGGTTCACCGTTGCGTGTCGTCTTCAGACTGATCGCCACGACGCGTCGATTCAGCGTGTTGTACGTCGACATGCCTTCGCTCGTGAACGTCCACGTATCGCCCCACGGGTCAACCGCCGCGTACGTGTCGCCCGCCTTGAGCTCCACCGCGACATAATCCTTTCTGAAGTACAGTCCCGCGAACGCGGCGAACATCACCACGATGCCGAAGTGCACGACGTACCCGCCGTAGCGACGGCGATTGCGCGCCACGAGGCGCACGCCAGCGAGCGCCAATCCTTCCTGATACATCCGGCGCCGTGCTCCGATGCCCTTCACGAACTCCTGCGTGATCGTGGTGGCGACAAACGCGGCGAGGCCATAGAACACAATCGCGTAGAAGTGCCGCATGCCGAGCAGCAACAGTGCGACCACCGCAAACACACCCATCGACACCGGCATCAGAAACTGGCGCTTGAGATTGGCCGTCGAGGCCCGACGCCACGCAATCAATGGTCCGATACCGGTGAGCGCCAGGAGCAGCAATCCGAGCGGTGTGTTCACCGAGTTGAAGAACGGCTGTCCCACGGTGATTTTCTCGCCCTGCACCCACTCGGAAAAAATGGGGAACAGCGTGCCCCACAAGGTGGTGAAGGCAATGCCGACGAGGATCAGGTTGTTGTACAAAAATGCGGCCTCGCGGCTCACCATGCTTTCGAGCTCCGCCTTTGCTTCCATGTCCTTGAGACGCGTGGACACCAGCACCGACGTGAGAATCGTGGCCGCGATGAGGAAGTACAGGAACCACGAACCAACACTCGACTGCGCAAACGCGTGCACGCTTTCAATCACACCGCTGCGCGTGATGAACGTGCCCAGGATCGACAGCAGGAACGTGACCACAACCAGCGTCACATTCCACTTGCGCAGCATGCCGCGCTTTTCCTGAATCATGATGGAATGCAGGAACGCGGTGCCGGTCAGCCACGGCAACAATGACGAGTTCTCGACGGGATCCCAGGCCCAGTAGCCGGACCAGCCGAGCTCCACATAGGCCCACCACATCCCAAGCACGATGCCAATCGTGAGGAAAAACCACGACAGCAACGACCAGCGGCGTACCGCCGCCAACCACTCACCGTCGAGCTGCCGCGTAACCAGCGCACCGATGGCGAAGGCGAACGGAACCGCCGTGGCGACCAGGCCGAAGTACAGCATGGGCGGATGAATCGCCATGCCCGGATTCTGCAGCTGCGGATTCATTCCGCGTCCATCGGCCGGCACCCAATCGAGGCGCTCGAACGGATTTGCGCCGAACGCGGTGGCCATCAGGAAGAACAGCGTGATGAGCCCCATGGTCCCCGTGACCCAGGGCATCATGTTGCGCAGCCGGCTGCGATTCGCGTACACCGCCACCGCGCCGTACATCGACAAGATGAGCGTCCAGAACAACATCGACCCCGCCTGCCCCGCCCACAAACTCGAGAACAGGTAGACGGACGGCAGGTTCATGCTGGTGTACGACGCCACGAACTTCAGCGAGAAGTCGTGCGTGAAAATCGCGTACCAGAGACCGATCGCTGCGACGATGGTAAATGCGAACGTGGCGTACATGGCCCGCTCGCCACTGAAGACCAGATCGGGGCGGCGCTGATATCCGCCAGCCCAGGAGACCGTGGTGGTCCAGGCCGCCATGAGAATGGCGACCCAGAGCGACAACTCGCCTATGAGAATCACGTCAGGATGGGTGAGTGCCGCGACTCACGCGCCGGGCTTCGTGCCCGCGGGATAGCTCGGCGATTGTGGATAGCGTTCCGGCTCATTTTCGTAACGAGACGCGCACTTGGCAAGCAACGTGGTCGCCTCGAAGGTTCCTTCGTCGTTGAGGCGGCCTTCCACCACCACCCCCACACCCTCGGTAAACGTGTCGGGGATGACGCCCTTGTAATGCACATTGTAGGTCGTGGTGCTGTCCGTCATCTGAAAGGTGACCGAACGCCCATCCTGCGCGCGCACGATCGTACCGTTCACGACGGTGGCACCAATCTTCACGCCCACTTTCTGAAACTTCGGGCTCTGCTCGATTTTGGCGGCGAGCTCGGACGGCGTCAGAAAAAACTGCGCCGTCTCCTTGACAGAGCTGGCCATCAGCACGCCAGACGTTCCCAGTACGAGCAACCCACCGAGGAGAAACTTGCTGCGAGCTTTCACGGGACGTACACCTCAAATCGGTAGTGGCGAACCGGGGCGCCGAGGCGTCGGGTTCGGTGTGCGACGCGATTCCCCGAAAGGTAGCACGGGGCACGTCGTTCGGCACAGTCCGTCATGCCCGACGCCTCACCCGCGATCGCGCGCCCACGAGAGACTGGCCCGCACCGCGCGGCGCCATCCGGCATGCCCCGCCCTCGCACTGGCCGAGCCATTGCCCGGAACGAAGCGCGTGAATCGTCGGGCATTGATAAATGCTTCGGCGTCCTTCCAGACGCCGGCGGCGATTCCAGCCAGCCCGGCCGCCCCCAGCGCCGTGGTCTCCACGATATCCGGCCGTTCCACCGGCACGCCGAGCGCGTCGGCCTGAAACTGCATGAGCCAGTCGTTGCTGGTGGCGCCGCCGTCGACACGCAGGCGATCGAAGGGCACCCCGCCTTTGGCGCGCATCAGCCCAAGCACGTCGACCGTGCCGAAGGCCATGGCTTCGAGCGCCGCCCGCACGAGATGCGCCGAGGTCGTGCCGCGCGTGAGTCCAGTGATCGTGCCGCGCGCGTGCGGTTCCCAGTCGGGGGCGCCGAGTCCGGTGAGTGCCGGCACGAAGTACACGCCGTCGGTGCTCGACAGCGAGCGCGCGATGGCCTCCGTTTCAGCGGCGTGCTCGATAATCCCGAGACCGTCGCGCAGCCACTGGACGGCGGCCCCCGCGACAAAGATGGACGCCTCGAGCGCGAAGGTGGGATTGCCGCTCGCATCGCACGCGATAGTGGTGAGCAGGCCATCGCCGGGCTGCGGACGCGTCGCCCCCGTGTTGAGCAGAAGGAACGCGCCGGTGCCATACGTATTCTTCCCACCGCCCGCGTGCCAGCCGCCCTGTCCGAAGAGTGCGGCCTGCTGGTCGCCGGCGACACCAAGAATGGGGATTTCAGCGCCGATCGAGGCGGTGGTCGTGGTACCGAAAAATCCGCTGGAACGTCGCACATCGGGGAGCAACGACAACGGCACGCCGAACAGCTCCAGCAACGTGGGACTCCAGGCGCGCGTCTCGATATCGTACAACATGGTGCGCGACGCATTGGTGGGATCCGTCGCGTGGACGGCGCCGCCGGTGAGATGCCAGATCAGGAACGAATCGATCGTGCCGGCGGCCAGCTCTCCGCGCTGCGCACGTTCGGCGAGACGTGGCTGGCCGAGCAGCCATTCGAGTTTTGTGGCGCTGAAGTACGGATCGGTGACGAGGCCGGTACGCTGCTGGATGTCGAGCGCGTGTGCATCGAGGGCGCGACAGCGATCGGCGGTGCGGCGATCCTGCCAGACGATGGCCCGATGGACGGGTTCGCCAGTGGCGCGATCCCAGAGCACAATGGTTTCGCGCTGATTGGTAATGCCAACGGCTTTGGGCATGACGCCGGCTTGAGCAATGGCCTCACGCGCGGCGTCAAAGGTCCGGGCGATGATTTCGAGCCCGTCGTGTTCAACCCAACCGGGCTGCGGATAATGCTGCGTGATTTCTCGATAGGCGCGTCCCACGATGCGGCCATCCGCCGCGACCACGAGACAGGTGGAGCCGGTGGTGCCTTGATCGATGGCGAGTACATGCATCGCAGCGTCCTCAGTGAAACGGCGGCGCAACGATGCCGCGGTCAGTGATATAGGATGTCACCAGCTCGCGCGGTGTGACGTCGAAAGCAGGATTGTGCACGGCGACGTGCATGGGAAGAACGGTCCGATCGCCGACCAGCGCCAATTCATCGCGTTCTCGCAGTTCGATGTGAATATCTTCTCCGCGCGATGTTGCGGGGTCGAAGGTGCTCCACGGTGCACACACATGGAAGGGGACACCGTGCGTTCGTGCGGCAAGCGCGAGAGGGTAGGTGCCGATTTTGTTGGCCACGTCGCCATTGGCGGCAATACGGTCGGCGCCGACAAACACGGCGTGAATCTCGCCGCTGCGGAGCAGCGAGGCCGCCGCGCTGTCGGGGAGAACGGTGACGTCGATGCCGGCGCGATGGAGTTCCCACGCGGTCAGCCGTGCCCCTTGGAGTAATGGTCTGGTTTCGTCGGCGTAGACGCGGAACGGGACCTGACGTGCATGCGCGACGTACATGGGCGCGAGCGCGGTGCCGATACCGACCGTCGCGAGTGCGCCAGCGTTGCAGTGCGTGAGAAGGTTCGCGCCCGCGCGAATCAACGGCGCGCCGGCCTGACCGATGGCGTCGCACATGGCGCGATCCTGGTTGAGAATGCGCGTGGCTTCCGTGCGCAGCGCCGACAACAGCTGCTCGTCGCTCACGCTGGCGGCAACAGCGAGCTGACGCTGCAGTGCCCATCGCAAGTTGACGGCCGTGGGTCGCGCATCCTCAAGCGCAGCGGCGAGGAGCGCGAGCGGTTCGCGTGGCGAGCGCCCATACGGGTGTGATTCGAGTGCATGTTCCAGGGCGACCACAAGACCAAGGGCGGCCGCAACACCAATAGCCGGCGCGCCGCGCACCGCGAGTGTCCGAATCGCGTGGACTATCTCGTGGACAGCACGCACGTCGAAATAGTGCTCCGATTCGGGCAACAGGCGTTGGTCGAGCAGCCGAACGGAGCGACGGTCCGGGCTCCAGGCAACGGTGGTGAACGGAGGGACGAGTGATGGCGAGGAGTGGGACATGAGGGAAGCTTATTGGGGGCGGGGGCCGAGACGAAAGCCAACGGTGACGGCAACGGCAAAAACCAAACGAACAGAGACCGCAACGGCAAAAACCAAACCAACAGAGACGGCAACGGCAAAAGCAACACCAACAGAGAAGACAACGGCAAAAGCAACACCAACAGAGTAGGAGAAAGCGCGAAAAACGCGAAGGCGCGAAAACTGCCAAAACACCGGACCAAACCGACTCGAATGCCATCACCACGCTTTTGTTGCAGTTTTCGCGCCTTCGCGTTTTTCGCGCCTTCCACCTCTCTGTTGGAGTTGAAGTTGTAGTTACCGTTGTCGTTGCCGTTGTCGTTGGAGTTGTCGTTGTCGTTGTCGTTGTCGTTGTCGTTGTCGTTGTCGTTGTCGTTGTCGTTGCCGTTGCCGTTACCGTTGTCGTTGGAGTTACCGTTGAAGTTGTATTGGTGCTTCCGGCTCACACCGCCGCTGAGATCACGCTTTCCCACCGCACGTCACCGAATGCCCCCCTACCGCCTAGATTACAGCGTCTACCCTACACCGAATCCATGTCCTACTCGAATCTGACCTTCGACGTCGCCGACCGGATTGCCACGATCACCGTGAACCGGCCGGACAAACTCAACGCCCTCAACGACGCCACGATCGCCGAGCTCGGGCTTGCCATCGATGAAGCCAATGCGCGCACCGATGTCGCGGCCGTCTTGCTCACAGGCGCCGGTCGTGCGTTCGTCGCTGGCGCCGATATCTCGGAACTGGCCAGCCAGACTCCGCTTCAGGCGCAACAGCGTGCGCGCGCTGGACAGCGTGTCTTCCGACGCTTCGAAACCAGCCCCAAGCCCACCATTGCCGTCGTGAACGGATTTTCCCTGGGCGGCGGGTGCGAGCTCGCAATGTCCTGCCACGTTCGCGTGGCCAGCGAGAAAGCCAAGTTCGGACAGCCCGAAGTCAAGCTTGGCATCGTGCCCGGATTTGGTGGCTCGCAGCGGTTGCCACGCCTGATCGGACGCGGTGCCGCACTCAAGCTGTTACTCACCGGCGACATGATCGACGCGACGGAAGCACATCGGCTCGGTCTGGCCGACGAAGTCGTAGCGGCGGAGCATCTCATGGACCGCGCCCGCGCCCTGGCGGCGACCATGATCGCCAACGCGCCGCTCGCACTCGCCGGCTGCATCGATGCGGTGAACCGTGGGCTCGACAGTACACTCGACGAAGGCTGTCTGGCCGAGAGCGACTGGTTTGGCATGCTCTCGGCAACCGACGATGTGAAGGAAGGCATGCAGGCGTTTCTCGACAAACGTCCCGCCACCTTCACGGGCCGCTGAGTTCGTTCGCACACATGCTCGAACACCTGACCATTCGCGATTTTCGGAATATCGCCGCGCTCGATCTCGACCTTGATCCAGCCGGACTCGCGGTGGTCGGTGACAACGGGCACGGCAAGACCAACCTGCTCGAAGCGATTGCGTACCTTCGACTCCTGCGATCGTGGCGCGGTGCGCGCGATGCCGATGTTGTGCGGTTTGGTGCACCCGCATTTCATGTGCGCGCTCGCCTGTGCGCACCCGCCGTCGCCCACGCCGTGAGCATTGGCTACGAGCGTGCCGGTAAACGCAAACGCGCCACGCTCGACGGCGTTGAACAGCCGCGCCTCTCCGATGTGCTTGGCGCATTGCCGAGCGTATGTTTCTCTCCGGCGGATGTGAATCTCATTGCCGGTGGACCCGGCGAACGTCGACGTTTTCTTGACGTGGCGCTCGCGCTCACCTCACGTCACTACCTGCACGCGTTACAGCAATATCGCGGCGCGTTACTGCGACGGAATGCCACCTTGCGAGAGCTGCAACGCACCGGTCGCACCACAGCCAGCGCCGCCGCGAACGCCGCCGTGTGGGAACCGGCATTGTGCGAACACGGCGCCGTACTCATCGCTGCGCGTCGTGCATGGACGGCCCATCATGCGGAACCGTACGCCGCGTTGTGTGCCGCGATTGGCGAAGCGTTGCCGAGCACGATGCGCTATCAGAGCCTGGTGGCCGACGGTACCGATGACGAACTGCCAGGAACGCTCGCGTCCATGTTCGAGGCACAGCGGCAGCAGGAGCTGCGTCGCGGCGTCACGCTCGTTGGTGCGCACCGCGACGATCTGCAGTTGTTGCTCGGCGGACGCGACCTGCGCACATTCGGCTCGGCTGGGCAGCAACGCACGGCGGCCATTGCACTGCGCATGCGCGAGTCCGCAACGGTGCACGCCGTGCTCGGCGCGCCACCGCTGTTGTTGCTTGATGATCCGTTTGCCGAGCTCGATCTGCAGCGATCGACGGCGATTCTGTCGTTGCTCGCCGTGACGGGCGTGGGCCAGGTGATCCTCGTTGTGCCGCGCGCCGAGGACATTCCGCTCGCGTTCACGACGTTGCCACGCGCCCGTATGCATGCGGGTGAGCTGACATGATGGCGCATCCGGCGGGGTGCGATGCAACACGGTGCGAGTCATGATGGCGTGTGACGCACCGCGTGAGCCATTGGGGCGGTCGTCATGAGAGAGGGCGACGCGAAGCGAAAGCCGGCGAAGCTGAGTGATGTGCTGGCGTCGGTGATCGACCGCGCCGGGCTCACGGATCGCCTGGCGCAGGCGCGGGTGATTCCCGAATGGCCGTCGATCGTGGGGCCGCAGATCGCCAAGGTCACGGAGCCGGTGGCGCTGCAGCGGGACGGCACGCTCGTCGTGGCCGTGCACACGAATGGCTGGATGACGGAGCTCTCGATGATGGAACCCGATCTCCTGCGTGCGCTCAACGCCGACACCTCGCGGCCTCCGGTGGCTCGACTCCGGCTGGTGCTGCAGCGCTGACGGAGCCAGCGGCGCGCACCGAAAGGCAAGTTGTTGTTTGGCAATGACTTACGCGATTGACCGACAGTTGCGTTCGCGTCTGCGATCGGTTATTTTTAAGGGTTACCTTCGTATTCTGGTGCGTCACGGCGTGCGGTCTTCTGGACCGCCTCCGGCGCGCTTGTCCTCCCCGCCACACCATCGACATGGCCAACGAGCAAGAACAGCCGAACAACGGCTACGGCGCCGGCAGTATCCAGGTCCTCAAGGGGCTCGAAGCGGTCCGCCTGCGCCCGGGCATGTACATCGGCAGCACCTCGGCGCGCGGTCTGCATCATCTCGTGTACGAGGTGGTCGACAACTCCATCGATGAGGCGTTGGCCGGACACGCCACACGTGTCACGGTGATCATTCACGCCGACGATTCCATCACCGTGGAAGACGACGGGCGCGGCATCCCGGTGGACATGCATCCGGTGGAGAAGCTGCCGGGGCTCGAGCTGGCGATGACCGTGCTGCATGCCGGCGGCAAGTTCGACAAGAATACGTACAAGGTGTCCGGTGGCTTGCACGGCGTTGGTGTGTCGGTGGTGAACGCGTTGTCGAAGCAGCTCAAGGTGTGGGTGAAGCGCGATGGCCGCGAGTACTACATGGACTTCGCCATCGGTATCACCACGACCAAGCTCAAGGTGATGCGTGACGTAGGAGCGAACGAGCGCGGCACGAAGGTGTGGTTCATGCCGGACGACGCGATCTTCACGGAAACGCTGCGGTACGACTGGGCGACGCTCGCCTCGCGACTTCGCGAACTGGCGTTCCTGAACAAGGGCATCACCATCACGCTCACCGACGAGCGCGAGGGCGAGCAGAGAGCAGAAACGTTCCACGCCGAGGGCGGCATTCGCGAGTTCGTGGCGTTCCTCAACGCCAATCGCAAACCGCTGCATCCCGACGTGATTGCCATCGAAACCGAGCGCGACGACATCGCGATCGACCTCGCGCTGCAATACAACGACGGGTACGCGGAATCGGTGTTTTCGTTCGTGAACAATATCAACACGCACGAAGGCGGTACGCACCTCACGGGGCTCAAGAGCGCGCTCACATCGGTCATCAACAAGTACATCGAGAAGTCCACCGCGCTCAACAAGAAAGACAAGGACATCCGCCTGAGCGGCGACGATGTGCGTGAAGGCATTGTGGCGGTGCTGTCGGTCAAAGTGCGTGAACCGCAGTTCGAAGGGCAGACCAAGACCAAACTCGGTAACTCCGAAGTGGAAGGGGCAGTGCGCAGCGTCGTGACTGACTTGCTGTCCACCTATCTCGAAGAGCATCCGAAAACGGCCAACATCATCATCGAGAAGGCCGTGTCTGCGGCGCGTGCCCGTGAAGCGGCACGCAAGGCGCGGGATCTCACGCGCAAGAAGTCGGCGCTCGACGTTGGCAACCTGCCCGGCAAACTTGCCGACTGCTCCCTCAGTGATCCCTCGCTGTGCGAGATCTATCTCGTTGAGGGTGACTCGGCCGGTGGTTCCGCGAAGCAGGGTCGCAAGCGCGACTTTCAGGCCATCCTGCCGCTGCGCGGCAAGATTATCAATGTGGAGAAGGCGCGCATCGACAAGGTGCTGAGCAACGAAGAAATCCGCACCATCATCACTGCCCTTGGCACCGGTATTCGTGAAGAGTTCGACATAGCCAAGGCGCGCTACCACAAGGTCATCATCATGACTGACGCCGACGTCGACGGTGCGCATATTCGTACGCTCCTGCTCACGTTCTTCTTCCGTCAGATGCCGGAGTTGATTGATGCCGGCTACATGTACATTGCGCAGCCGCCGCTCTATCGCGTGGCCAAGGGCAAGGAAGAGTACTACGCGTACACGGAAAAAGAGCGTGACCAGATTGCCGAGCGATTCGGCGAGAGCAAGACCAATCTCAACGTGCAGCGCTACAAGGGTCTGGGCGAAATGAATCCCGAGCAGTTGTGGAAGACCACAATGGATCCGGAGACGCGCAGCATGTGGCGTGTGACGATGGAAGACGCGGTGCTGGCCGATCAGACGTTCCAGATGCTGATGGGCGACGAAGTGGAGCCCCGTCGGTTGTTCATCGAGACGAACGCGCGGTTTGTGTCGAATCTCGACGT
>JBBRDP010000114.1:0-11356 GCA_038203795.1 Gemmatimonadales bacterium | reverse complement strand
CGGCCTTCACCGTGCCCGAAGAAACTCGGCATGCTGTCGAGTTGTACCTTGAGCGCCGCGCGGCGCGCCGCACTTTCTGAGGTTTCTTCGTACAATAATTGCGCTTCGGGTGCGGGGCCGCGGCGTTCCGAAACGCCGCGCCCGACGAGGATCCATTCGTATTGTCCAAGCCGCAGCGCCACGCGATCGCCCGGCACCAAGTGACGTGATCGCTTGGCGCGATCACCGTTTACATCCACCTTGCCACCATCAATGGCATCGGCGGCCAGCGCGCGCGTTTTGTAAAAGCGCGCAGCCCAGAGCCACTTGTCGAGGCGAACACTCGCGAGCGGCTCGCTCACTGTCGCACCAGCTCAGCGCAGGTCGTCAGTGCTGTTGTCATCGTCTGCTTCGTCGAGGTCATCGACGTCTACCTCCTCCGCAACATCGCCGGCGTCCGCTTGATCCTCATCGTCATCGTGATCTTCATGCAGGCGCGTACGCTGCACGATGTCGGCGATTCGCGTGGCCGCGCCGCCGTAGACGCTCCGCACGAAGGCATCGGTTGCACGTTCCGACAGCGCGTGCAGCTCCGGGCCGAGATCATCGAGTGCGTCGAGCATCTCGTCGTCGTTCTGCGTGGACAGCTCGTTGAGCAACGCCAACACACTTTCACACGCTTCGGCCATGCGGACGGAGGCGGCGGCGTCCGGCCCGTGCTCCGGAGCGTTCTGGCCGGCGAGGTGGGCGGCTCGCGCGCGCAGCGTGGTGGCGTCGGTGGCGAAGCGGTCGAGCAGATAGGTAAGTGGATCGTCTGACATTCAGAATTGATGCACGCGAGACAAGCGCCACGCCAGTGGCCCGAGGGAGAAGAACGCCGCGTCCGCAGGCGCGTCAGGCGTCGCGGACAGTACGCGCCACAATTTCCGCGCGAGCGTGTTGCCAGCCTTCCACCCACGCCTCACCCACGACGGCTGGCGCGATACCAAGCGCGCTGCAACGGGCGAACAGATCGTCCCACCATCCGTACTCGTGTGCTTCGAGCACGTCGAGCAGTGCACCGAGCGGGGCGCGGCGATCAACAAGCGCATCACGCAGCAGCGGTGGTGCACGCAGTTCATCAGACAGCACAACGGGCGGAAGTCCGGTCGCGACATCCGCGACGGAGAGCACGCCGGCCAACGCGCGGGCACGCGGGTGCCCCACGCCGTCGAGCGCTCCACCCAGCCGCTCAAGCGAGCGGCTGCGGCGGATCGCGATGGCGGGCAGTTCCGCGTCACCGCCGCACTCGCCCAGCAGAAACGCGGTGGCCACGACCAGTCGCTCAAGCATCGCATCACGGCCCAACAACGTAAATGCGTGAGTGAGCGTGCGCGGCTTGGACGCGCCCGCCGAAACCGACGCAATGGCGCGCATGACGCTCTGCGCCACCACCGGATCGCTGGCGACAAAGGTATCAAAGCTCGCGTCTGGTGGACGTCCGTCAGCGAGTGACGTGAGCAACGTCAGTGCGCGCAGCACGCGAGGGCGCGCGTCGTTGGAAGCCCCGCGTCCCCGAGGCAGCGGACGCCCGGTGAACGCGAGCACGCCGGCGGCGCGCAAACGCTCGCGGGTGGCCCGATCGTCGACCTGTCGGGCGATCGGTCGCGCACCTGCATCAAGCAGTCGCTGCACCGTCGTGGCGAGCGTCAGTCCACTCAGCGCGCCCGCGTCGAAGGCCACCGGCGCGCCGAGCAGTGGCTCCGGCAGCGTCGCCGTCAGCGCGTGACCCACAAAGCCAAATCGAAAACCGGCTGTCGCGTAACGCTCAAGGGCGCGCAATGTGTCGCTGTCCTCGAGCGCGTCACTGGCGAGAAAAAATACCACGTCGGCAGACGCGAATCCGGTGATTGCACCGCCGCGGAGCACGGCCGGTGTTACCGGCACATACAATGGCTTCCCGCGGACAGCGCGCAACAAATCGCGCCGCTGCAGCATGGTCAGCGTGGCGCGGGCTTCATCATCAACACTGCCCGCCGCGCTTCCCGACAGCGGATGTGTGCGTAACTGGTACGCGATGGTGCGCTCACGCGCGTCGCGCACCGGAATGAGCGTGGCCAACAATCCAGTGCCGATCACTGGTGCCGAGCCGTGCGCGAGCGATCCGTCGCGAGGTTCGCGTTCACGTACGCCGCATCGCCCGTCACGTCGCGCGTGAGATACGGTGCCAGCCAGTCCGGCAGTGTGACCAGCGTATCGCTCGACGGTAGCTCGACTTCGGCGAGCACGAGTTCCCGGTCGAGAAAAACATCGATCTCCCACGTGTACGCACCGTCGGCCACGGTGTGCCGCACCTTTTCAACGCGCGCGTGCGACGTGAGGGGCCACAAACTCTCGAACAACAATGGCTCGGTCTGCTCCTCGATCTCGATGCGTGATACGCCCGTGCCCATTTTCACCGTGCGCGTCCATTCCACGCGGCCGTCGGGGTGCACACTGCGCCGGAGTCGCTCGCGAAGCTGTTCGCCGGGGAGCCAGCCCTGCGCGATGCGGATGCCCGGAACCGCGAGGGCGTGCGGTGGGGCTGACTGCAACAGAAATTTGCGTTCGATTTCGTGATCGGCCCGCGCGATGCGCGCGAGAGCATGCGCCGCGTCGGGTACATCACGCAACGCCGACCGACCGCCGTCCTGCAACCATTCGTTCCGGAACTCGGCGCCGAACGCCGCGCTCGCCGCGTCCAGATGCTCCGCGAGTGCGTGCAACGAAACGGCGAGCAGCGGCTCCCGAACTGCGGCGCGACGCGTGGCCACGGCGAGCAGGTGCGCATCGCGCATCGCTCCCACCGTGTCCTGCGCGCGTGAGAGCGTGTCATACAGCGTCTGCAGCGCCGGTACATCGCTGAGCCAGGGGACGAGCAACGCGCGGACGCGCTTGATGGCAATGCGAGCGGCGTGCACGAGTTCCGGCTCGGCCGTTTCCGCCGCCAGAGCGAGCGAGCGCTCAAGACGGTGCACAGCGTGGTGCAACTGCTGCACCACCACGGCCGCGAGCGGTTCGGCCGTCGGCACTGCTCCCACAACACGCGGCACGGTGTAGTGGTGCAGCACGTGCTGCCACCCTTCCACGTGAATGTCGAAGTGTCGCGTGAGCGCCCGGCCGATCCGGCGTGCACGCTTGTCGCGCTTGACAAGCAAATGTGCCAGCAGCCAATCGGCGCCGGGTCGCATGGCGTCGGTGAACGCTGCCTGGTGCGCGGCGAGCCACTCCAGCTGCACGTCGAGATCGCGCACGCGTCCCAGTGCACGGTTGAGCCGTCGCAGCTCACGCGCGCCTCGGCGGCCGAGCCCTTGGCCGAGCGACGCGCGGTAGATGCGTAGCGTGGCGCGGAGACGGGTGATGGCCACACGCGTCGCGTGCACCGCCTCGACGTCATTGGGTTCACCGCGCACGCGGCGACTCGCAGTCGCGATGCGGTCCAGCCAATCGAGGGCCAGTGCTCGGGCGGCGTCGTGCGCTTCGCGCGTAAGAAGAGAGGCGGGCTCGGTCATCGAGGAAGGGGCGGGTATCGAACGATCAGTCACCGTCGGCGGCCGTCACGGTGACGTGCGCCGAGCCGTCGGGCAAGTAGTGGACGACCAGCTGCCACGGTTGGCAGCACACTTGACAGTCCTCCACGTACACCTGATGCGAGCCCGAGCCCGGATCGAGCCCGATTTCATTGAGCTCGCCGCAGTAGGGACAGTAGACCTCACTGGTGTCATCGGCAACTCCGTCGCCGAGCGGAAACTCGTCGTCGAGCCGGGCGTCGAACGCGTCGTCGTCGGGATCCGGCGGTGTCGCAGGATTGTCGGTGGCACGGGAGATCATGGGGCGGCCGGAGTGTCGAAGGGGAGAGCGGGTCGAGACGCAAGGTAGCGTGAACCGTGAGCACGGCGCGTACTCCGGTGTCCTCTGCGAGCGACAGCCCGCCGTCCGTACCGCAGGACGGTGCCGGTGACAGACATCACCGAAAAGCTTTGCTGCGTAATGACTTAGCGAAGCGAAGCGGGGTGGCGCGACGGTTGCGCTAACAGAATGACACAAGCGTTTGACCTTCCGTTCCAGTTTCAGGAGTCCGCCTCATGCTTCATCTATCCGTTCGTCTCGCCCCGTGGAAGGGGTGGTTGGCGCGTGCGGTGCCCCAGTCGCTGGCGCGCCGTCTGCCACCGCGTGGTGGCCCGGTCGCCCGCGTCAGTCTGGCTGCATTCGCGCTGCTTACGCTGGCCGCCTGCGGCAACACCCGCGTCGCCCGCATCGATCCTACCTCGGTGACCGACCTGTCCGGCCGCTGGAACGATGCGGACTCGCGCTTGGTCGCCAACGCGCTCATCACCCAGTCTGTCGACGGTACATGGTCGAGGCAGTATAGCGCGGCGAATGGCGGACGGTCGCCCACGGTCATCATCGGTCCGTTCGTCAATCGCACGCTCGAGCACATTCCAGTGCAGACGTTCACCCGCGATCTCGAGCGCGCGTATGTGACCACCGGCGCGGTCCGGGTGGTGGCCAGTGCCGACGAGCGGAGCTCCGTGCGAGCGGAACGCGCCGACCAGCAGGGCAATGCGATCGCGGAGTCCCGGGTACGCGTGGCGATGGAGCAGGGCGCGCGCTTCATGCTGCAGGGCGATGTGCAAGCGATTGAAGATGCGCAAGGACGTGAACGCGTGATCACCTATCAGGTGGATGCCACGCTGGTCGACCTCGAGACCAACGCGAAGGTCTGGGTGGGTCAGCATAAAATCAAGAAGTATGTCGACCGCCGCCGCATCGGCTGGTAGGAGAATCCCCATGCCTCTCATTCCCATGATTCAATCACATCGACTCCTCACACTGGGGATTCTGGCGCTGGCCGCCACCTTGGCCGGCTGCAATGGTCCCCGGGTGGTGCAGGAGGCCCCCGTTCTCATGACGGGCGATCGTGTCCCAATGGCCGACGGTGTCATTGCCGACGCGCAAGCGCGTGAGCTGGCCGCACGCGCGGTCCGACAATCGGAGCACGACGCGGTCACGGCCAATGCCGTTGCGGCATGCACGCCGGCGATTTGTGATGCGATCGGCCGCGGCGAAGTGGCGCTTGGCATGACGAGCGCGCAGGTGATGGCGGCCTCGCGTTCGGCGCCAGAGGCGTGGAGTGTGCGTCGTGCCGCGAACAGTGCGGTCATGACGCCGGCCTCGCTCGATGCACTGCCGGCCGACGCCCAGGGACAGCTGGCCATCATCCAATTCGACGGCGATATCGTGTCGAGCGTATCGCGTCGCGATCGCACCGGATTGCGCGTGGAAAGCCGCGCCGCCGATACCACGCGCAGTGCCCGTACAATGGCGCTCTCCAACGCGATTGTACGCGAAGGGGACGATTATGTCGCCGCAGGTGACCGCGTGCGTGCGCTGGAGCGGTATGATCGGGCGCTCGTGCTCTCGCCGGAAGATGCGATGCTCAACTACAAGGTCGCGCAGTTGCTCGATCAACAGTTGCGGCCCGTTGAGGCGCTGATGCGCTACCAGAAGTTCCTGTTGTCGCTCGAGCTGCAGCGCATCGATGCGGTGGGCACGCAGAATGCCAAGCTGGCCGAAGCGATTGCCCTCGCGCAGCAGCGCATCGTGGTCCTCGATCGTCGCAGTCGCTAATCCCGCACGCGCCAGCATCCACCTCGCTCACCCACGCCGGTATGCGCCGATCCCTCAGCCTCCTCGTGTTGTCACTCGCCGCGTTCGCGGTGAGTGGCTGCGCGTCGTTTTGGAGCGGCACGTCACGGTCGTACTCCGTGTCGCCGAGCGGCTTGCCGTGGGGTGAAGAGCTGGTGCGTCGTTCGCTGGTCATGGGGACGTTCGACCAGGCGCTCGAGCGCACCTCCAAGGGACGTGACGGTGCGCCGAACGATGATCTGTTGCGCGCGCTGTTTCATGGGCAGGCCGCATTCTACGCCGGTCGCTGGGACGAGAGCGCCACTGCCTTTGCCGAGGCCGATCGACTCACTGAGCAGCGCTACACGAAGAGCATGTCGCGCAGCGTTTTGTCCATTCTCACCAACGATCATGCGCTGCGTTACGTGCCGCCGCGCACGGAGCAGCTGTTCTCTCGCTACTACGCGATGCTTGGTCGCGTGCAGTCCGGAGACGTGGACGGGGCGGCCGTCGAAGCGCGCCGTCTCTCTGCGCTGCTGGAAATATCGCGGGCCGATCTCGATCCGTCGGAGCGGGCGACGCACGCCGCGCTCCGCGATGTGGCCGGCGCGGTGTTCGAGTCGGCGGGGGAATGGAATGATGCCGGTGTGGCCTACCGCAACGCCGCGCTCCTGCGCGGCACGTCGCGCGACAGCGTCGATTCCATCATGGTGTCGCGTCCCGCCGGCGACAGCGCGACCCTGCTGCTGGTGGTGGAGAGCGGATTCGTCGCGCACTATGTGGCGCAGACACTCGCCTTTCCAGTGGATGTCTCGACGCCGTCAGCCCGCTCCACCCGATCATCCCGTCGCCCGCGCGCCGTCGCACGTGCCGTCTCCCCGGAAACATTGGGCCGTCTCTTTGGACGACCCAAGCACTCGAGTGAACCGAGCACGCTGAGCGGCTCGGCCGACGCCGACGCCGACGACGAGGCGAGGCGAATCGCGAACGACGCCACGCCGACCTCTGCACCGCCGGTGTATGTGGTCTCGCCGCTCGACACCGGCGCGATCGCCGCGCCAGCCGCGCGCTCCGCGCCAAGCGCGTCGTCGTCCTCATCGCGCTGGCTCGCGGCGCTCGACCAACTGCCGGACGGCGGTGTGTTTGTCTCGGCACCGAGCGCCGACCCGCAGTCGGGAGCGGAAGGCTCGTTCGGCCGCCTCGAGTCGGTGGCAGCCGACTGGACGCCGCACCGTCTTGGGGGAACGCGCTACCTCGGCGATCGGCGCGGGATTCAGACGTGGCTGGAAGTGGCGTGGCCCTCGCTCGTACGTCCTCGGCTACCACGTGCTCCGCTGTCGCTGGTGCTGCAGGGGATGGTGCCGGTTGACAGTAGCGCGACGGCAAACGATTCCGCGCGCGACGGTCGGTGGGCGCGGACGGTAAGCATTCCCGCCCTGAGCGCGACAGCGGCCGATATCAGTGACGCCGTGGGTGCCGACGCGAGACGTGGACGCCTGGCCCGCCTGGCCCGGTTGACCACCCGCGTGGCTACGCGCGCCGTGGCGGTCGACGCAGTACGCGAGAAGCACGGCGAGGCGGCGGGACTGATGACGAGCGTCCTGATCTCGGCGATCGAACGTGCTGATACACGGGCGTGGCATCTGCTGCCCGGTCGCGTGGCGGTCATTCGGGTGACGGTGCCAGCCGGCCTCGTGGAGCCATCGCTGCTCATCGGAGGCGCCGTCAATGCAACGACCAGCGCGCTCTCGGCTTTCGAGGCGCGTCCGGGCACGGTGCATGTGTTCTCCACCCGAGTGTGGCGTGACCCAGTGGGTACCCGACCCGCCACGATCGCCGCCAACCAAAGACAGTATGATGGCGCGCCATAAGTAAAGTCTATTGATCGCCAGCAATCCATCGGGGTTACCTTGCACTGTCTGTTCTGGTCCTCCTACGGGTTCGGTAGGCCGGAGCGGTCTGTCGCTGTTGCCGGGACCGTGAATGCGCCATCCATCGCTGTATCTGTGACGCGCCAGTCGTGACCATGACAGCGCCGCCACCCCGACCAATTTTTCATGACCGTTCGCCAATCCACTCGCGCCGCGCAACTGCTTGCGGACGCGCTTCGTTTGGATGTCGATCCTTCTGCGTGGATCTCGCTCGACCGCCGCATTCGGACGGGTTCGTTTTCGCTGCAACTGCAGTCGATCGGCCAGTCGCTCGAGATGGCATTCCTGTCGCGAGACATCGACGTGTCCACGATCAGCACCGCCGTGCGCAACCGGGATATCCCGGTGATCCTGGTGGCGTCCGTCGACGCGGACAGCGGGGAGATCCTCGTGCTCGCCGAAGACGCACCCGGGCGAGCCGCACTCTGGGTACTGCCGGCAGGCGGCGGGGCCGAAAAGCTGTCGGCCCGCTCACCGGCCGAGATTGAGCAAGCAGTACGGGCCCGGTTCGGCGAGAGTTGCCACGGGCTTGCGCCGTTTTTTTTGCGGCCCAGCGTGGCACCGGGCGGCGCACTGGAGGTGCTGGAGGCCGACGATGATACACAGACCGAAGACGAGGCGGTCGCGCACGGGTCGCACGCCGTCGCGCGGCTGTGGGAGCTGCTCTCGCGCGACCGTCGCGAAATTCTCGTGGTGTTCTTCTACGCCGTGGTGGCGGGGCTGTTTTCACTCACCTTGCCGCTCAGCGTGGGCGCGATCGTCCAGCTGATTCAGGGCGGATTGATTCTGCAATCCGTGACCATCCTCATTGCCTACGTCATTGTCGGTACCATCGTCGCCGGCGTGTTGCAGGTCATGCAACTTCAGGTGGTGGAACGAATTCAGCAGCGCGTCTTTGCGCGTATGGCGCTGGAGTTTTCGTTCCATCTGCCGCGCGTTCGCTACGATGTGTTTCTGACCGAGGACCTGCCGGAGAGTGTCAACCGTCTGTTTGAAGCCGCGCTCATTCAAAAGAGTCTCGCCAAGTTTCTGCTTGATACGTCGCAGGCACTGCTAACGATCTTCTTCGGTCTCATTCTGCTCACGTTTTACCACCCGTATTTCACGCTGGTGGGGCTGCTGCTGGTGTTTATGCTCGGGCTGCTGTTCTGGCTGACCGGCCCCAAGGGACTGGCGACGAGCTTGATGGAAAGCAAGTACAAGTACCGGGCTGTGCACTGGCTTGAAGAAGTGGCGCGGTCGTTCCACGCGTTCAAGTTTGCCGGGCGTTCTCAGCTCGCGCTCTCCCGCATGGACGCCATCCTCACCAAGTATCTCAAGTATCGCAACAAGCATTTCAAGGTGCTGGTGACGCAGGCGGTGGCGATCGTGGTGTTCAAGACGGCGATCACGGCCGGATTGCTCATCGTGGGTACGGTGCTGGTGGTCAACCGACAAATCACGCTCGGACAGTTCGTCGCCTCTGAACTGGTCGTGGTCACGGTCCTCGCAGGCGTGGAGAAGCTGGTGCTTTCGCTCAGCGTGGTGTACGACATGCTGACGTCGGTGGAAAAGGCCGGCCACGTCACCGATCTCCCGGTCGACAAGGTGGGGCATTCGCCGTTGCCCGTGAGCACACTCGGTATGGCCATGGAAACGCGAGATCTGTCGTACACGTACACCAACAACGGCACTACCGTCCTCGAGAACGTGTCGCTCTCCATTCAGGCTGGCCAGCGCGTGGCACTCACGGGCTTTCGGGGTGCCGGTCGCAGTACGCTGCTGCGATTGCTCGGCGGATTGCTCGACAACTACGAAGGCATGCTGCTCGTTGACCGGGTGTCGATGCACGACGTCGACCGTGACGCGATGCGCGAGCGGGTGGGGCAGGTGCTGTCACTCACCGATTTGTTTGAAGGGTCCATCGCCGACAACGTCTCCGTCGGACGCAGTCATATCGGCGAGCCGGAAATCTGGGATGCCCTTCGGTTGGTCGGACTTGAAAACGACGTGTTGGCAATGCGTCATGGCCTCGAAACACGCATCGTGAACGGTGGCCGATCGCTGCCATCGCACATCGCCACCAAGCTGCTGTTTGCGCAGGGCATCGCGGGCTCGCCGCGGCTGGTGCTGTTTGATGATCTCTTCATGAACTTGCTCTCCGAGGACCGGCGCCGGCTGCTGTCCATTCTCTCGGATCCCGCACGGGCGTGGACCGTCATTGCGGTCTCGCACGATCCGGTACTGCTCGAAGCGTTCGATCGTGTGCTCGTGATCCGGGACGGAACGATCGCCGCCGATGGCAGTTTTTCGGAAGTGCGCGACGATCCGTACTGCGCGGGGTTGCTCGAGAGTCATGTGCGCACCGGTGAGATGGCGCGTGCCGTCCGCGAGAACGGTCCGGTGGGAGGTGTCGCATGAAACAGGGTGAGCAGCCGGCCAAGCGACCCCCTTTTGATATGACAAAATTCCCGTTGAATTCGTCGCGCTTGTTATACGAATCGCAGTCGTACAATGTGATTCCGCGATGGGTGCTGGGCATTTTTGTGGCGATCATCATGGCGGCGTTTTTGCCGTGGCAACAAAACATTCAGGGGACGGGTGTGGTCAGCGCGCTGAGTCCGGCCGAACGACCGCAGGATCTCCCGTCGCGCATTGATGGTCGGATCGAACGCTGGTTTGTCGCGGAAGGCCAGTTCGTCGCGCGCGGGACGCCAATTGTTCAAATTTCCGAGATCAAAGATGAATATCTGGATCCGGACATTGTGGAGCGAACCACCGAGCAGCTCACGGCCAAGCGGTCGTCAAACGCGGACAAACGCCGTAAGGCGACTGCCCTTGATGATCAGATGACGGCGCTGAATCAGGTGCTCGGCCTCAAGCTGGAGCAAACCCGCAATCGCGTCGTGCAGCTGCAGGCGGCGGTGACACAGTTCACGCTCGAAGATTCCATCGCGGCCGATCAGCTGTCGCGTCGCGATTCCCTCTTTCGCTCACCACTCGGTCTGGTCTCGCTGAACGATCTGCAGTCCTCGCGCATGCGCGCGCAGTCGGCGTCGGCGGCGCTCGTGCAGCGACAGAACGAACTGCTGAATGCACAGATCGAACTGCAGTCACTGGACGCGGAGTATCGCGAGAAAATCGAGAAGGCCCGGTCTGATTTTTCGGGAACGCTGGCTGAGGTGGCAGACGGCGAGGCGGAAGTCGCGAAGTTGCGCAACAAAATCTCGTCGCTGGAGGTGCGCCAGTCGTACTATCGCATCGACGCGCCGCAAGATGGCTACGTGGTCAAGGCGCTGCGTCAGGGTATCGGCGAAATGGTGAAAGCGGGAGAGCCGATCGTGACGGTGCAGCCGGCGACGCCGCGTCAGGCGGTGGAGATGTATGTGCGCGCGATGGACGTGCCACTGATCAAGCCCGGACGCAAAGTGCGGCTGCAATTTGACGGATGGCCGGCCCTGCAGTTTTCCGGCTGGCCGAGCGTAGCCGTTGGCACATTTGGCGGCGAAGTGGTGGTCATCGATCAGGTGGCCGGGCTCGATGGTCGATTCCGCGTGCTGGTGTCCCCCGATCCGTCAGACGAGCCGTGGCCGGTGCAGCTCCGGGCGGGGTCCGGCGTGTATGGTTGGGCCATGCTCGATACCGTGCGCGTATGGTTCGAGATCTGGCGCCAGCTGAACGGATTCCCCCCGGCCATCGACGTGTCGCAGGCGCCGGGCGGTGCCGATGCGCGCGGCATGGACAAGGCGAGTGGTTCCACCGAGAGCGGCGGGAGCGGCAAGTGATTCGTGCGGCGCTGATCGTACTCGCGCTCGTACCGT
>JBBRDP010000113.1:0-11367 GCA_038203795.1 Gemmatimonadales bacterium | reverse complement strand
ACGGCCGGCTATGCGCTGGCCGCCGCTGCGCCCCGGGGGCCCATACGTGCGATCGGGCTGGATGTAGAACGGTGGCTCGACGACGACGCACCGGCTCGCTTGGGAGCCGATCTCGCGGGCACCGGTGAGCTCGACGCCCTCCTGGTACAGACCGGCTGGCCGGCGGCGCGGCTGCTGACCGTGCTCTTCTCGGCGAAAGAAAGCATCTACAAGTGCCTGTTTCCCGAGGTGCGTGCGCATTTTGGTTTCGATGCGGCGTGGCTGGAGCGCGTGGAGGCGTCCGACGGCGCTGCGGGGCGGTTTGTAGCGCGGCTGACCGGCCCGCTGGGCCCCGATCTGCCGGCAGGTCTCGTGCTGCGCGGGCGCTTTGCCTGTCTGGATGAGGTGGTGGTGACCACCTTGGTGCTCGATTGATCGCTTTCAGGTGATTTGGTGGTTGGCGCACGAACCGCGCTCGGCAGTACGATTGTCGATTGACCCCACACTCACTCCGGCGCGCCGCCGCCCTGTTCGCCGCGATACCGCTGCCCTCTGGTGCCGTGAGCGCGGGGGGTGCGGGGGGTGCGTTGCCGGGCGCGACAGGGCTCGTATCTTTCCCTCATGACTGACGCGACCGGCCACCGCAGCACGCCCTCCAAGGCGGTAGGTGCGCGCTCGCGTGACGCTTCCGTAGCGAGGGAGCTGCAGGTCGCGCGACTCCGCGCGATGACGGCCACCGAAAAAGTGGCCATCATGCATTCGCTGCACCGCCAGGCGTGGGCGCTCAAGCGCGCTGGCCTGCGTGCGCAGCACGCGGACTGGACGGACAGCCAGGTAGAGGCGAGAGTGCGCGAACTCTTTCTGCAGCAGGAACCGTGAACGAACCCAGTCTCATCTCGCTGTTTGTCCAGCCGCTCAACGAGCTTCGGATACCGTACCTGGTCACCGGTGGTGTGGCGTCCGTCATGTATGGCGAACCGCGACTCACTCGAGACATCGATCTCGTCATCGCACTCAACCCGCGAGACGCCCAACGGTTCGCGCGTGCTTGGCCAGACGACCAGTTCTACGTGCCGCCAGTCGAGGTCATTGTCGAAGAGAGTGAACGGTCAGCCCATGGTCACTTCAACGTGATTCACCATCACTCGACCATGCGCGCCGATGTGTACTTGCCGGGTGAAGACCCGCTCAACCGCTGGGCCTTCGCGAACCCTGTGACGCGCCGGGTAGACGAAATCGACGTCGTCCTCGCACCAGTGGAAGCGGTAATCCTGAGCAAGCTGCGCTACTTCCAAATGGGTGGCTCTGATCGGCATCTTCGCGATATACGCCAGATGCTCACGATCAGCGGACCGCAGGTCGATCACGCTGTCATTGAACGGTGGACGCACACACTTGGGGTTGAACGGGAGTGGCAGCGTGCCCTGGAGTTCAACACCGAGGGATAGGCGCGCGTCAGCCCTGCCACGGCGTCGGCGTCAACGCGGCCCGCAGCGCCTTTACAATCCGCGAGGTACGCGCCGAGCGGCCCGTGCGCGGCCCCACCAGCGCGAGCACGTCGGCGGAGGGCAATGTGAAATCCGTCAACAGGGGCACCAGACGTTCTCGCGAAGCGCAATGCACCGAAAATCACGGAACGCCTTCCCCTCATGCTCGGCGAGGAACCGGGCCGCGAACAGGTGGACGCGCTCTTGGTGCAGGTGAATCGTGCGCGCGATCGGGGTGGATGTGGCGCGGTGGCTCGACGACGACGCGCCAGCGCGCATCGGAGCGGATCTCGCAGCCGCCGGAACGGCGAATCGCAGCACGAAGTCGGAGTGGACGTTGACCGGCCCGCCGGTTGCCGTCTCCCAGATCCAGCATGACTGCAGTGTTGACGCGGCTCCGCGAAGTGCGACAGGCCCTACAGGCGCGGCGGATCGATGCCCAGGGCGCTGGCGAGTTCGGTCAGATGATCCTGTTCATCCTTCAGGATTTCGCGAATGTGTTCGCTCATCGCGTACTCGCCAAGCGCTTCGCACTCGCGCACCCGCTGTCGATAATTGCGAATGGTATCGGCTTCGTTGTCGAGATCGAACTGCAGCATTTCACGGGCGCTGTCGGACGTCTTCACGGGCTTGGGCTGCGTGCCGATTGTGCCGCCCAGATAGTCAATCTGCTTCGCGATGGTGATGGCGTGTGACAGCTCCTCACCGGCATGCACCTCGAGTTCCTTGGCGATGGTCATGTACTCGGCACCCTTGATGGCCTGGGAGTACACGACGTACGCAATAATGGCCTGATATTCGCGAGCAAGATCGTCGTTGAGATTGTCGATGAGTTGTTCGCGCGTGATCTCTGCGCCCGACTTCGTCTCGGACGGAGCGGCGTTTTTCGGGGACGGCGGGGTTTTTTTGGAGTTGGATTTGGCCACGGGATACTCCTGATTGAGGTGCAGCGTAAACGGATCGACACGCTGCCTGAATGAAACTGAGAGCGTTGCGTCGGCATCGCTTACCTTCATACTCGCGTCGGGCGCATTTGGTCTCACCCGCGCCCCAATGTCACGAAACGCAAGGCTGTGGCGCCTCGAACGAGTGTCGGCCGCTCCGCGGCGCTATGGCTGAGTACGGCACCGGTGCCGATGACAGCCGCCCAAAGTCCCATTCTGATCATACAGTTATTCTCGCGCTGAAGGGATCGACCAACGCTTCGCTGCCGCACCAGATGCTGCCAGATGCGTTCTCCAGCGTGTGCGTCCAGCGCCAACACGCTGTTGCCGCCGATTCCACGAGCAACGTCCCCTTCAATACTTGCGAACCGCCCGGCGAAGCCGTATGACTGGGAAGCGGCGTACGGCTCGTCCGCTCTCTCGGCTCGCAGACCGGAGGCTTCCATGCTCGGTAATCTGGTGCAGTGGCTCGACAGCGTTGGTTCGATCGTGTTCTGGACCTGCCTGATCGGTTTGGTCGCGGTCAATGGTGTAGCCGCGACGGCGTTCTTTGGCCGGCGAAGTCGGGAAGCCGTGAATCGGTGGACCACGCGGGTGCTGGCCGCAAACCTGATCCTGATCGGCACTGGGACGATGGTCCCCGCCGTCACGTACGTGGCGCGAACGGCCGTGGTGGCCCTGGCCCCCGCCGCGTCGGAACGCGTCGCCGACAGCTTCGAGCTCGGCATGCGCGACTGAAACTGGTGGCAGGGGGGCGATGGGCCGGTTGGACGGCGTCGCGGTAGCCCTGCAGCATGCCGTCCCACAGTTTCGCGTCGTTGGGGCGTGCCGCGCGGAGATAGCAAATAGCCGAAGAAGGTGGTCGGCGGTCCGGGCGCACGTGAGACTTCCCCGCTTCTCGAGGTTGAGACGACCCGACCGAGCGGATCTTTCGCACGCATCGCGTGCTCCACGACTACCAATTGCGCGGCCTTCCGCGTGTCCAGCTCGGCGGGTTTGGAGCGCCACTTTTCAACGGACGCGATCAGCGCCGTTGCAAACGTGTTGGAGTTTGTCTTGAGCACGCGCGCTGACGATGGATGTGCCCGGCTGGCTGCGTCTACCACGAACTCGAGTGTGGCCACGACGCAGGTCAGTCCCATTTCTGACACAAACTCCGGTTCTTCCAGCTTTTGGCGCTTGGCCACTTTGCTTACCGCACAGTCGCGATACACCGGGTGTGCGCAAAATCGCGCGCTGTCGGCCTCAACCGCTGGGCAGCTGTCACCGACTGATTGCGCGCGAAGTGACGGCGCGGCGAAGAGTGCGAGCCACGCGAAAACGGCGAACGTCAGTGTGAATGGCATGACCGGCAGGATGGCGGCGGCGGATGTGCGCCCCTTGCGCAGCCCCCCGCCGAGCCGACCGTATGGCTATGCCAGATACACGACCGTATCGCTCGCCCAGTCTCGATCGCACCGTGTGGACGGCGGCCGATCTCGAAGCCATCCCCGACGACGGGAATCGCTACGAGATTTTGCACGGCGAGTTGCTGGTGACGCCGCTCCCGTCCACAGGGCATCAGCGTATCGCCGTATGCCTCACCGTCCTCACGGTGATGTGGTGCCGTGCGCACACCGGATGGACCGTGCTCGCGCCCGGCGGGGTGCACATCAGTGAAACCACATGGCTCGAGCCGGATCTCGCATTGTACGCGGCACCGGAGTCGGCCAACCTGTCGTGGCGGGAAATGCCGCCGCCGCTGTTGGTGGTTGAGGTGCTCAGCGCGTCCACGCGTCGTCGTGATCGCCACCGCAAGCGCCCCACGTACCTGTCGCATGGTGTGGGCGAACTGTGGCTCGTGGATCAGGGCACCCGCACCATCGAACGGTGGACGTCGGCCTCGGAGATCGTGCGCCGGACCAGTCACCACTTTAAAGCGACTTCTCGCAACCACCTTGGCTGAGTCTTCTGCAACAGGGTGTTGCATTTGTACAACGGTCAGCACTGTCCAACAGGATGACCCACGCGAGGCGCACGGGCTGTCGCAACACCTCAAGCGATTGTCAGTTAATAACTTCCGAATTATAAGGTCTCTTCGGACTGTCCGAGAAACACTCCGCAGGGCGCGTTAAACGTGTCGCGTAAATATTGCTAGGGGAGTGTTTAGAGTGTGATCGCCACTACTTACAAGCGAGCCGCACCGCAGGACTGTTTGGGCGCGCGATGCGTCGGTCCAGGGGGCTATTTTCTCATCAAGGAGGTTCCTGTGCGTAGTGGGCTTTTAGTGTTTGCCGCCGCGATGGCGCTGGGCGTTTCGTCGTCGGAAGTCAGTGCTCAGGTGATCTTTGATCGCGGTTTGCCAACGATCAACCTCAACAACGCCGCAGGTGCCAACCGCAGTAATGTGAGCTGGCAATCGACCCCGGGTGGTAGCTTCGTGGGTGATGACTTCACGATCGGTACCATTGGCCAGACCTTTGTCATCAACAGCCTGACCGTGTGGGGCGCGCAGTTTATCCTTTGAGCGGCGACATTTCCGACATCAGCCTGTGGCTGGGAAAGACTAGTGCCAGCTCACTTAGCGTGGCGTCCACGGGCAACGTTACCCTGAACAACAACAGCAACAGCAACATCAGCCACACCCCAAGCACCTACACTGGCGGGGTGGGGTACCAAGGCAGTAGCGGCGGCTTTTTCTCTGTCATGCAGACCACCTTCAACAACCTGAACCTGACCATCGATGGCGGTGTGCTCTACTATTTTGGCATCGCTGCCCAGGGTCAGGAGGGCTGGTATGGTCATGCGTCCAACAACGCCTTGGACGGCGTCACCAGCGAGGGGGCTGACGGCCTGTATCGCGTGTTCAACGCGCTTGGGGTACTGACCAGCACCTTCGATAGCGGCGCAAGCAACTGCGACCCAAACGGTACAACAAGTTGCGGCTGGGACAAGTCCAGCGAGATCAACGTGCAGATCACTGGCCAGCAAGTCGCAGTACCAGAGCCGGCCTCGTTCGCTCTGATCGCTGTGGGACTGTTTGGTGTTGGCGCGGCACATCGCCGTCGTCAGCGGGCGCTATAACGTACGAGAGGTCGAGCGCGGGATCTCCGGGCGCTCACGCAAAACCGGAGAACTCAAAAACCTCGGCCAAGTGCCGAGGTTTTTGCGTTGCGGGCCCAGCATTCGCGCCGAGCAGATTCGCGCCGGGGAATTCCGCGACACACCCGAGGAGATCGTTAGACACTACAAGCTAGCGCAACCCGAACCCTCCGCACAAACGCCCGCTCTACCTGCGCCAGCGACTTGTAGGTGTGTACACAGGTCACCGCATCCATGCGCGCGGCCGTGACCGAGGTGCGAATGATGTACAGGCCATCAAGGGCGGCCTCGGCATCGATGTGCGGCTGGATGCGCGCAACGTGCAACGCGTCATCCGTAATGGTGAGCGCAAAATGTTTGGACACCTTAAAGCGGTTGACCACCTTGCCAGCCGCCACACCGATCTGGTCTTGGCCGACGAGTCGGTCGGCTTGTCACGGTTGCGTTCCTCATGAATCCGGATGGCTCGAGGTTCTGAAGTGCTGACACGCGAGGGGTCACGCACAAATCTCCCTTGGGGTAAATGGTCAGTGACGAGCCAAGCCACCATGTTGTCCGTGTCGCCGTTTTCTGACGTCCGGCATGCACTTGGACAGTGACGGAGTGCAAGCGTCCAGTCACGCCTCCGTTGATTGGACGCCGGGGATCTTTTCAAGGAGCAGACCAATGGCCAGCATCGAATTGGGGACCTACCTTCGCGGCACCAGCGTGCAATACCACGAGTGCCTCGAAGAGTGCGTGAAGTGCCTTGTGGCGTGTGAGGTGTGTTCCGACGCCTGTCTGGACGAGAAGGACATCACCATGATGCGCGACTGCATCCGGCTCGACCGAGATTGTGCCGACGCGTGCATAGCGGCCATCCGGGTGATGAGTCGGGGCGGGCCGCTCGCCGCTGCACTCTGTCGGGCCTGTGCGGAGGCATGCGACGCCTGCGCAGCGGAATGCGAGAAGCACGCGAGCACAGCCGATCACTGCCGGCTCTGCGCCGAAGCGTGTCGCAGCTGCGCCGAAGCCTGCAGGCGGATGGCGTGAACTGCGGAGCGCTCAGGCAGTAACTGATCGCCCTTTTACAGGAGCGGCGCAGTTCAGACTACTTCCTGTTTGCGCGCAAGATCGTCCCGTGGCGCCCGGTCGCGTCGCAGGTCGCCGACAGGTCCCTCGCTTGCGGCGACGGCGGAACGCACTTCTTAATAATGTGCGGCACACGTACCGTGCTACATATTCGGCTTTCGGCGTTACGGTCTCGATTAGCCGCTGTGAGGGCCCACGCGCTCCAACGCGCAAACTGTTATTGGGGAGGCCTCACAGTCTCATGCTCGAAGACGATTGCCATACCTGAGTCGACCGCGGCCACGACGGCCGCGTAGATAAAGCGAGCAGTGTCGGGTTGTCCGGCGCTCTTCCACCGGAATCCGCCGGTTACAATCACCTGACTTGTCGAGATGGAGTCGAAGGTCAGTCCTTCCCACTCAAAAAAGTCGGGCGGACTCCAGAACGTGAGGTATTGCTGGCGCAACTCGTCGCGGGACTGTCGGCGCGGGACGCCATTGAACACGATGAGCGCGCCCTGCGGGTGATAGAAGTCGGCGATCGCGATGCGGCGTCCTGCTTTCAGTGCGTCGCCATACTGTCGATAGAGCGACGCAGCCGACACGGTGAGATCCGCCGGCGGGCGGTCCATCGCGATCGGTGTACGAACGGATGCGCATGCCCCGAGTGATGCAGCCAGCACCAATACGAGTGGGATTAGACGTTGCACTTGTAAGACTCCTCGGGGTGTGATGTCGTCCTGACGTTTGGTTGTACTGCGGGCGTTCAAGTCAGTGCGCACGAAGCACGCTTCCGGAGCGCGCTCGTCAGTAGCAACGGTCGTTATGCAGTTACAGGGGTTGCGCGCGAGATCACGCAGAAACTTTGGCGCGCCAGCGTCACTAAAAGTTACATCTTCCAGGCAGCCGAATGGATATCAGCTTCCCAAGGTGCTCCTGCAGTAGATCTTCGAGGTCGACCCGCTTGCCTGCCCGCCGTGTCACGGGCACATGCGGATCATCGCGTGCATCACCCAGCGGTCGGTGATCGACCACATCCTCGCGCACCTCCGCACCCGCGCCGCTATGGCGGCCCACGACGCCGCGCGGAGTCCCCCCTCGACGGGGGGACCGTCTGGACCGGGCGCCACGCGACGCCCCGCCGCGGCCATCACGGGGTCAGCGATCGCGCCGTATGTTCGCCGGATACTCGACCGAGCCCGATTGAATTTCCTATCCTGAAAACACGTTTGCGGTTGGGTGGAACGTTGAATTTCTATCACCGTGAGGCCGCGTGATGGCGTCGCTACGTTTTTTGAACACGACGAGCTCGTTAAAGTGTATGGCTATGGTAACATCCGGTTCCCGGGGTGTGGGGTCAATTGCGCGTGACAATGAATCGACAAAACGACACAGTTTCCAAGCTTGCGCCCATCGCAAAGGCGGGGCACTTCACCAAAGGGGTGCTGTATTTGTGCATCGGAGGCGTCGCTTTGATGGCCGGCGTCAGGGGAAGAGGCTTGGCACCCGAAGGCACCGAAGGGGTTATGCAGCTCCTGGCCGCACAGCCCTTCGGTGCGGTCTTGTTGTCGCTGGTGGCCGCCGGCCTCTGCGCTTATGCCTTGTGGCGCTTGTTGCAAGCCGTGTACAACCCGCTGTCAAACGATGCTGGCGACGGTCGGATCAAGAACATCGTCAAACGAATTGGTTACGGTCTCAATGGAATTTTTCACCTGGGGTTGGGCTTTCTTGCCTTCCAGACGTTGGCAGGCATTGGTGGGGGCGACGTTCGGTCGTACGTGCGGACCACGATGAGTGCCGAGGGCGGCAGGGCTTTGATCGTTGGGGTGGCTGTCGGCGTGGCGATCGCGGCAATCTTGCAAGTGTATAAGGCCGCAACCACCGACTTTCGACAGGAGGTGGATACAGGGCGCATGGACCCCAAAACCGAAACCCTGGTCGTATCCCTTGGTCGTATTGGTCTTGCGGCACGCGCGGTGGTGTTTGGGATCATCGCACTGTTTCTGTATCAGGCAGGAGCAACGGGAAGCGCCGACAAGGCAAAAGAAACGGGCGGCGCCTTGACCCACCTGGCGCGGCAACCGTATGGCCTGACGTTGCTTTCCATCGTCGCCATAGGACTGGCGGCGTACGGCGTTTTTATGCTGATCACTGCCAGATACCTGCGAGTGCGAGCCGCCTGAAAAACGCGGCGGTCTAGAGAGCCTGAAGCACTCGGGCCACTTGCATCCCGTACAGCGTTGTTGAATCGACGCCGCAGGACGTCGGCAGGGCGTCGGCAGGGCACGCAGAGCCCACGCACGCATGACTTCAACTTTAAGGGCCAAGGAGTCTCGATCCCTGCGCAAGCGACGGTCGCGCTCGTGCGCTGCGATCGGCCCTGAGATCGCTACTGCCGCGGTCGTTGTGACGCCCGCGCCCGCCCTCGCAGCTTCGAGCCGTCCGTGCTGCACCGACGTATCGTTTCCGGTGCCGTACCGAGCTACTTTTCCCTCATGCGGTACCTGTGTCCGCCTCCCCCCTCTTTCGGGACCTCCGATGCGCCAATACCACTGTCTGCCGATACTCCTGCTGTCGCTGACCGTGGCCTGTTCGGGCGGCGACAGTCCACCCAGTGAGCCGATCGCGCCGCAGGCCGTCATCGCTGAGGGGTCATTCGCCCGCATTCAGCGCGACATCTTCAACCCGTCCTGCGTCTCCTGTCACAAGACCGGCGACGCCCACGCTCGGCAGTCGGGGCTCGTGCTCACCGCAGATTCGTCGTACCAGCAACTGGTTGGCGTCGCCTCGCTTCAGCGCACGGCCAAGGCCAATGGTCTGCTGCGGATCAGGGCATTCCGGAGCGACAGTTCGCTCCTCTATCACAAGCTGGCGTGGGTCCCCGGACATCACAGCGTGGACTACGGCAATCTCATGCCGATGGGCACGACACAGGGGATACCGGCCGGTCAACTGGAATACATTCGACGCTGGATTGAAGCGGGTGCCCCGCGCACAGGCCATGTGGCCGACACGATGTTGCTGAGGGACACTCGCGTTCAGACGGCCACGTTCACGCCACTGCCAGCGCCGACCAGCGCCGGCATCCAGCTCAAGGTCGACAGCTTTATCGTGACGCCGCTCAGTGAGCGCGAACTGTTCGTCAATCGACGTGTCGCCAGCGCGACTGACCTGTACGTCACCCGCATCGAAACGCGCATGCGTCCGGGCAGTCATCATCTGCTGCTGTACACCTTCGATGAAAGGAACACCGCGTTCCCCTGCAACACGCGACCAGCCTTCGACGTGGTGCGGGACATCCGCAATCGCGACGGCACGATGAACTTCGCGAACATGCTACCGATGGCATGCCATGTGTTCTTCGCCGGTGCAATGACTCCGAATTTCGATTACCGCTTTCCCGCCGGTGTCGCACTGAAGCTGCCGGCCAATACGTCCCTCGATTTCAATGTGCACTACGTGAACCGTTCGCCAGCAGATCTCACGGGCGAAGCATTCGCGAACCTGTACTTCACGGACCGGGCCAACGTTCAGATCGTCGCCCGCACGCTGAATTACGCCAATCAGGACATCTCGCTGCCGCCGGGAAGGCGCACCACGCTCACCAGAATCTTTACGATGCCAGTGCGCACCACGATCCTGGGACTCACGTCGCACATGCACGCGCTTGGCGAGCGATTCGAGATTCGCGTGCTCCGCGCCAATCGCACGGAAACGACCGTGTATGTGAACACCGACTGGGAACATCCCGAGTTCATGAACTTTGCGACACCGCTCGTACTCGACGCAGGCGACGCCCTCGTCTCGGTCGTGACGTGGAACAACACCACCACGCGCACCGTCGCCTTCGGGTTGGCCAGCAGTGACGAGATGAACATCATTTTCGGGTACGCGTATTAGCGTTTCAAGGGGACGCGTTTCAAGGGAGGGAATCGCACTGTTCGCTCGCATCCAGTGGAGCGCCGCGCTCGTATCAAGGCCGCCCGAGAAGGCGATGCCGACTTTCTGCCCCGCGAGCAGGTGCTGCAGAATGGTGGCCAACGTGACGCTCTCCGTATCCAGTGGAATTGCCAAAGCCCACAACGTAGGCAGACCGCTCAATGGCGGTGCCGAGGCGGATTTCACGCCTGAGAAAAGCGGACCCTCACGTCCGTCTCCCCCGGCCGGGACATCGGAAGGCGGGATCTTCCTCGTGCCCCGCCTCTCATGCGTTCTCTCGTCTTGCCCGTCCGCCTCGCTCTGCCCGTCGCCGTTCTGTTGACTGCGTGCGGCGACGGAGACACCGGGAGGCCGCCCACGCCGGTGGGTCCGACGACCCCTGTCATGGGGGTCGTGCAGGTCACTACCGCCACGAGCGGCATCACAATCACTGGCAGTCAGTACGTGGTGCGGCTCGGCGCGCGCAGCCTGCCGATCGGATTGAGCGGCACGGTGCGCATCGATGACGTGCCCACCGGCATGCAGTTGGTGTCGCTCGACAGTGTGCCCGCCAACTGCAACGTACAGGACGGCGCGAGCCGCACCGTGTCGGTGATCGCTGGCGCCACGGGAAATGTCGCGTTCGCGGTGACGTGCGTCGAGGACTTCAGTGGTGCCGCGCTGCAACCGATGGTGTGCAGCGACCTCGTGCCGCCGGCCTCCAGTGCGCGACCGCTGCAGGAGCTGCCGATCGGACGGCTGCCGGACGCGCTGCAAGGTCCACTCATGGCGCGCATGTCGACGGGTCAGGGCACGGCCACGAGCCTGGGCATGGTGCTCAAGCAACCGGACGGAAGTTCCACGCTCGTCGTGCCGCTGCACCCGAACGGATCGGTCGAGGGGGGCGAG
>JBBRDP010000112.1:0-11368 GCA_038203795.1 Gemmatimonadales bacterium | reverse complement strand
GAGATCGGCCACCGTCCACACGGTGCGATCGGGACTGGGCGAGCGATACGGTCGCGTATCTGGCATAGCCATACGGTCGGCTCGGCGGGGGGGTCTGCGCAAGGGGCGAACATCCGCCGAGGATAGCATCAGCGGCGATTGGAGGCGTCACCGAATCATTGCCCTGAGGATCACGGGAACGCGGATGCCGATGCGACCGGCACGAGACGGGTGGGGACCGAGGTGACGCACTCCGAAGACCGGCCTTCACTTCGCGATCTGATCAACCAGCTGATTCTGAGCGGCCTCGCCTAACGATGCGCGCCCGGAACGGCTGGCCGAGGAACGCGACGTGCCTGCGTGCCGACGTGCCACGAATCCAAGGCCCCAATACCCATCAGCATCATCGCGTAGGTGCTGGGTTCCGGAACTTCGGCCAGCCAGGCCGAGACGTTCTGCCCGAGCTGCGCGTTGCTGGTTTCAGTCCACCGACCATCGCGGAGCATCCCGAATTCGAGGGCACTGAGCACATTCTGCTCGGCACCCCAGAGCTGCATCACGTTTTGATCAAACCACTGCGTGCCACCGGTCGCTGAGCCGGTCGCCTGATACGTCACCGAGGAAACGCCAGCGGTGATCTCACTGTTGACGATCGGCGACATCAGCCCAAGTCCCAGCACATCCGGGCCCGCCACGCCGCCGACAACTGCGAGAAGCGAGTTGTTCCATTCGCCCCAACCAACACTGTTGTCCCCCGCGAAGTAGACTCGCCGGCCGCTGGCGATGTACTGGGTGAGCGTCGCCTGTTCGTCCGCCGCGAGCTGGCCGCCCGCGGAGCCAAGGTCGACATAGAGCGCAGCGCGTGGTAACGTCGCCCCTGTCGTCTGATGTAATAGCGGCGGATATTCAGCGTGTCGCCCGTCCTCTTTCCTGCCGGTCATGCCATTCACAACTGACGTCCGCCGTTTTCGCGTGGCTCGCACTCTTCGCCGCGCCGTCACTTCGCGCGCAATCAGTCGGTGACGGCTGCCCAGCGGTTGAGGCCGACAGCGCACCATTTGGCGCACAACCGGTGTATCGCGACTGTGCGGTGAGCAAAGTGGCCAAGCGCCAAAAGCTGGTAGAACGGGAGTTTGTGTCAGAAATGGGACGGACCTGCGTCGTGGCCAAACTCGAGTTCGTGGTCGACGCCGAGGGCCGACCGAATCCGGCCTCAGCGCGCGTGCTCGAGACAAACTCCAATACGTTTGCAACGGCGCTGATCGCGTCCGTTGAAAAGTGGCGCTTCAAACCCGCCGAGCTGGACAAACAGCAGGTCGCGCAACCGGTAGTACTGGAGCACGCGACGCGTGCGAAAGATCCGCTCGGTCGGGGCGTCTCAACCCCGAGAAGCGGGGCTCCCATGCCACCGCGGCCCGGCCTCAATGACCTGGCCTGCGAGCAATAGCGTTCTCGCGGCACGTAGAGCGCACACGCTGCCCACGGGCGGGAGTGCGCGAGAATCTACGGCGCACCAACCCACGAATATGGCGCCCGTGGACCAGATCGCGGCGGGGTCACGGTGGCATCACGCGCCGTCGGTACCGTGGGGGAAGTCTCACGTTCGCCCGGACCGCCGACCACCGGCGGCACCGGACGCGCCCTCTCCGCCGAGGAGCCGCCGCGTACGGCATCTCGGTGAACGCCGCCCGGTTCAGCGAATGGCTGGCCACCTACTTCGGCTATTGTTATCTCCGCGCGGCACGCTCCAACGACGCGAAACTGTGGGACGGCATTCTGCACGGCTACCGCGACGCCGTCTAACCGGCCCATCGCCCCCCTGCCAACAGTTTCAGTCGCGCATGCCGAGCTCGAAGCTGCCGGCGACGCGTTCCGACGCGGCTGGGGCCAGGGCCACCACGGCCGTTCGCGCCACGTACGTGACGGCGGGGACCATCGTCCCGGTGCCGATCAGGATCAGGTTTGCGGCCAGCACCCGGGTAGTCCACCGATTCACGGCTTCCCGGCTTCGCCGGCCAAAGAACGCCGTGGCGGCTACTCCATTGACCGCGACCAGGCCGATCAGGCAGGTCCAGAACACGATCGAACCAACGCTGTCGAGCCACTGCACCAGATTACTGAACATGGAAGCCTCCGGTCTGCGAGCCGAGAGAGCGGACGAGCCGTACGCCGCTCCCCAGTCATACGGCTTCGCCGGGCGATTCGCAAGTACTGAAGGGGACGTTGCTCGTGGTATCGGCGGTGCCACGTACGCGTCCGCTCGCGACATCGAGCGGGGCCATGGTGACGAACGCTGTGGACGCATCGCGGCGAGCGCATAGCCCATAGGGCATACTCGCATTCGCCACCCGCGTGTCATGTCACCGCGCCTTGCGCGGTCGGATATTACGTGATGTCAGCGGCCGTGCTCGCACACGATGCGCGGTCATGCGCGGCGCCGCTTGCGGCACACCTCCCATGGGGACTTCACAATGTCATCACACAGCAAGCGCGCGCAGCGCCAGCGTCGGGAGCCGGATACGGTGGCGTCGCGGAGCTCGTCCGAGCGGGCAGCGGACGCGCATGCGCCGGGCATGCATCAGCCGCGCGGTGTGCGTGCGGAGCGCGGGAAGGCAGAGGCGGCCGGTCGGGTGCGCTATGCAGTAAACTCGCCGCACGTTGATGGTGCAGCGGGTGGGGAGTTCGTGCAGCAGCAAGCGCGACCATCGAGTGACACTGCCGACTCCTGACGATCCGACACGGGCCGTTGGTCAAGGTGACGACAGCGGTGATCTCGTTGTCGACGATGGGCGAGTATTCTGGTGACGGGCAGGTTTCTGTCCATGCACAAGCAACTCCTGCGCACCTGCGCTCGCGGTGGCCGTGTGGCACTCTTCATGGTCCCGTCAGCCCTTGCGGCACAACGCACAACGGTCGATTGGCCGGTGTACGGCGGGAACACCGAGAACACGCACTTCACGACGTTGGCGCAGATCACACCGGCCAACGTGTCCAAACTGAAAGTCGCGTGGACGTATCAAACGCACGACGAGTTTCCGGGCTCGGAGATGCAGGCGAATCCTATCGTGCTCGACGGCGTGCTGTACGCCACCACACCGAAGTTGCACGTGTTCGCACTTGACGCCGCCACCGGAAGAGGGTTGTGGCGATTCGATCCCAACAATGGCGCCGCACCGCTATCGCGCATTCGTCATCGCGGCGTGGTGGTCACCGGCGATCGCGTGATCTTCAACTATCGCAATCGCCTGTACGCACTCGACCGCGCCACCGGCAAGCCGATTTTGAGCTTCGGGACGAATGGCTGGGTGGACCTTCGCGCCGGACTCGGTCGCCCCATTGAGGGATTGTCGGTGAGTGCCAGCCCACCGGGCGTCGTGTTTGAAGACCTGCTCATCATCGGCAGCTCGGTACCGGAAGCGTTACCCAGGATGCGACTGCCGCATCAGGAAGCAGGGAAGTTCGGCGCCGATTGTGACCGAAAATCGCGACACGGCGACGGACGTGCCACAGAAGTGCGACGGTAGGCCGGATGCGCAGTTCGAGCGCTCATGGCGATCAAGCAGGCACAGTCGGTGCCGTGCTGAGCAATAGCCTCGCCGAGAGGCCGAGCGTGATGCGAAAGCCCGTAACCCTGCGATGCCTGACAGCGGGCACGGGTGAGATCAAATGCGCCCGACGCGAGTAAGAGTGAGAGCGATCCCGACGCTGCGCTCTCAGTGTCATTCACGCAACGTGGCGATTTGCATCCGCTTACGCTGCACCTCAGACAGGAGTATCCCGTGGCCAAATCCGTCTCCAAAAACTCGCCGCCATCCCCGCAAGGCGCCGCTCCGTCTGCAACGACGTCGGGCGCGTCCATCACGCGCGAACAGCTCATCGACAATCTCAATGAAGACCTCGCTCGCGAATATCAGGCCATCATAGCCTACGTCGTGTACTCACAGGCCATCAAGGGCGCCGAGTACATGACCATCGCGAAGGAACTCGAAGTTCATGCTGCTGAGGAGCTGTCGCATGCCATCACTATAGCGAAGCAGATTGATTATCTGGGCGGCAAGATCGGCACGCAGTCCAGGCCGGTTAAGACGTCCGACAGCGCCAAGGAAATGCTGCAGTTCGATCTGCAGAACGAAGCCGACACGATTCGCAATTATCGTCAGCGGGTGCGCGAGTGCGAAGCGCTTGGCGAGTACGCGATGGGCGAACACATTCGCGAAATCCTGAAGGATGAACAGGATCATCTCACTGAACTTGCCAGCGCGCTCGGCATCGACCCGCCGCGGCTGTAGATTCTGCAGCACTTCGCGGAGCGGTGTCCGTACTGCTGCTCCGCGAGACGATCTCGTTGAAGGTGGTGTTGCACCCGCGTTGCTGTTGGCTATCGGTACGATTCACAGCGCAAAACCCCCGGGAGCATTGATGCGACGACGTCTCTTTGTGCTGGTGCTCTCCGCAGGGATCACGTCGGTCGCCGTTGCCCAGGCCCGACCGGATCAGGCGAGCGCGGAAGAGACGGCGCGTCTGCATTTGGAGTCGCTGCGGACCGGCGAGTACCTGACTGCGGCACGCGTCACGGATCCGGCGCGGCTGCGTAGCAATCGGCAACTGTTCGACTCGCTACTGACGCACGGCATGGCGACGTATCTCGCGCAGCGGGTGTTTGGCCTGGCGGACTCCGCGGCACTCGTGGCGCTCGACGACACCGCCTTCACGGCCGGGCTGTTCAAGTTCTGGTACATGCAGAACCGCCGCGGCCCGCTCTCCGACGACTTTCGCGGCGTGGACATCACTCGGGTCACGGCACCGCGCGGGGACTCCGTGCATATCGTCTATCGGTGGCTCGTCCACCCGGATTCGCTGCCGCTGCAATCGTTCAATGTGGCGACGATGGTGCGCTGCGCGGCGGGCTGGTGTTCGGCAATGATGGGCGACTATCGCAGTATGGCGCAGTTACTGGCCGAGCCGATGGTCCCGCTTCGAAAGAAGTAGCCGGCGGGTGCCGTTGTTGAACCGACGGTAGTGCCGCCATCACTTGCCCGTTGACTGCGGTGGCAAGTCTTTGAAGTAGGCCCAGAGTGCCTGCAGTTTGATCTCCGACATGTGCTTCGCGAACTTCGGCATGGACGCCATAGGTTCGCGGAGCGCGACGCCGTTCTTGCTCTTTCCATCCGTGAGGGCGCGCGAGCAATCGTCAAACGTCCAGTCAACCAGCCCTGCGGGCGTCAGATTCGCGGCTGGCGGCCAGTCGGGCGGCCCGCCGATGACCTTTGCGCCGGCAAACGTGTCGCCGTGACAACCGCTGCACGTTTGCGCGAGATGCTTTCCATACGTGGCGTCGGCGAAGTTTTCTCCGTACTCGCCCGCGGCGCGCAACTCAACGAGTTCCTCATCGGTAAGCGGGAACGGGATTGGGAAATCGGCTCGATGTACGCCGTATGCATCGGCGAACTTTTTACTCGCGGCCTCGGATGCCCAGAGATATCCCACACCTCCGCCGAGCACGAGCAGATCGACCAACCCAGCCACGCCGATCGCCACTTTACGTATAGCGCCCATGCTGACCCCCAACGAGACGAGAGGAAAACTCGTGGGAGAAGTTGTGCCCCTCGCGGGAACTTGTCCATTGACCTGGGCCCTGTCGAAGACAGGAAAGGTCCAAGGTCCCGCCTCCTACTTCCCGTCGATCGAGAAACAGTACCGTCAGCCGGTCGAAGCGGGCGCTCGATGCGATGATGCCCGTAACGAAGATCAACATCGCAACGCCTTTTAGAGGCGGCGCGCGCTCGGGATGCTGTTCGCGGTCGCCGCCGAATCTCGCTGGAGTTACGCCGTCGCCTCAGCGCACGGCCGCGGCCCTGAGACGCGCGCGCAGTTCATCGAGCCAGTTGACTGCCACGATCGTCTGCAGCGCAGCACCGGGGGCCGCCGCAATCATCACGAAGTGCGAACCGTCGGGATGCACATCGTAGTTCCGATGCGGCATCGGCATGTCGCCGTCGAAGTCGTCGGTGAAGAGTACACGACGATCGCGCGCGGCCACGGTATTCGTGGCACTGTCCCACGCGACCGTGGCCACATACATCTGCCGATCCGCGCGAAAGTATACACGCGTTCCGTCGCGACTCCACGCCGGCTCCACACCGCCATCCTGCGAGAGACGCACCGCCACGCCGGGCCCGGGAAACGGACGCGCGTAGATCTCATGCCGACCAGTTTCGTTGGACGCATACGCCAGCACGTTGCCGTCCGGTGACAGCTCGGGCATGAAGACATCATGTTGGGCCACGAGATACGGTGTCGGCGTCCTGTCGCCGTCGAGTCGGGCCGTCCAGATGCTCCACACGCCTTTCACGATTCGTTGAAACACGAGATACCGACCGTCGGGCGAGACGAGCGCCGTAAACGCACCGTCCGCCGCGACCAGCCGCGTGGCGGCCGCACGCCCATCGGTCGGCTCGATCCAGATGGCGTCACGAGAATCACGCGATGACATGTACACGAGATGCGAGCCGTCAGGCGTCCACGTCGGTCCCAACGCGCTGCCGTTGGTGGTGATGCGCGATGGGGTATGCGTCGCCAGATCGTATGTCACGACGTCGTTGCCGATGGCGCTGGTGGATTGCAGTGAAAGCTGTTTGCCATCGGGTGACAATCGCGGGTTCATGAAACTTCCCGTGACATCAGGAAACAGCGCACGGGATTGTCCGAGTGTGTCCACGAGCACGGGGGCATTGACGGTTTGCTGCCGTGTGTAGAGCAGCGTGCCGTTGCGCGCGACTGAGACCACGTCAATTCCACCGTCGGTCTGCTCGAGTACCGGAACCGACGATCCCGAAACCGCACGCGCGCGGGAGTCGAAACGAATGGCCATGACGCGCGACCCATCGGGGGTGATATAGAGCAACCATCCATCGACCCATGCGACGGCGCGGCGGATCTGCACGCCAAGGCGCACGACCCGCAGTTCGCCCTGCGCGCTGTCAAGCGTGACAAGACCGAGTTCCCCGGACAGCGAAAACGGTCCGGAGCGCTCACGACGGATCGTGAGCAGAATGGTTTGACTGTCCGGCATCACGAACGGCGCAAAGTGCCCGGATTCACCACGCGCTGTATCCGGTTGCGTGAGTCGGCGCGTGACGCCGTCCGTCGCCGACAGCAGGATGAGTCCCTGTTCTCCGAGCCCGTCGTACACGATATGGTTGTTGCCCACCCACGCCGCGTTGCTGAAGCGGAAGGCACCGCCCAGCTCCGTGGACGTCCCGCCGCCGATGGGTGTACGACGCAACTTGTCGTCGCTCGAGATGTAACCGATCCACTCACCGTTGGGCGACACGAATGCGCTGAGGACGTCGCGCGTATCGGGCAGCGCGGTCGCCTGCAGTTCGTTCACGCGCCGCACGAACAGTTGACGTCCTGTTTCGACAGACCCGGCATACACCAGTGAGGTACCGTCGGGTGTGAGCGTCGGCGACCGTCCGATGGCAGCGTTCGCCAGCGGGGCGATCACGAAGCGCGCCGCGACGACGTTCTCCGCCTCGCCGCGCTTTCCATTCCGCCACACGAGCAGGCTCGCGAGGGCAACCACGCCGACCGCCGTTGTCACGAGCCACCTGCGCGCGAGCGGTGTGCGCACAAGCAACGCGCCTGAGCCAACCGTCGCCTGCGTCGCTCGCGACGATGGTTCAGAAGCCGGCGTCGCAGCGGCCACGGCCAGCGCCTCGTCGAATGCCATCGCCGTCTCGAACCGATCGGCCGGCCGTTTCGCCAGCGCGCGGGCAATGACCCGCGACACCGCGGGCGGAACCACGTCTCGCAGCACGTGCACGGGTGTCGGCACTTCAACAAGAATCTTGGCGAAGAGCGACTGCGGCGTATTCGCCACATGCGGCGGGTCGCCGACGAGCATTTCGTAGAGTATCGCGCCGAGCGCGTAGATGTCGGTGCGCTGATCGATGACGCGATCGCCGGCGGCTTGCTCAGGCGACATGTACTGCGGCGTGCCAACGATCATGCCCGTCTCGGTCACGCGTGCGTCCGAGGCGGAGAGCAGCATGGAGATGCCGAAATCCGCGACGAGCGGTACGCCGTCGCGCAGCAGCACGTTCTCCGGCTTGAGATCACGGTGCACGACGCCATGCTCGTGCGCATGGGCAAGCCCGCTGGCAATCGCGCGCACCAACGACACCGCTTCCGGCAGCGGCAAGGGACCCTGCCGCTGCAGGCGTGCGCGCAGCGTTTCACCCTTCACGAACGGCATGACATAGAACGGCAGCCCATCGGCCACACCGGAGTCGAACAATGGCAGCAGATGCGGATGCTGCAACCGCGCCATGACGAGAATCTCAGCCGAGAAGCGCTCGAGCGCACGCACGTCTTTCGGTTCGGTTCCGGCCAGCGATACGAAAGTTTTGATGGCCACCGGTCGCGCGTGTCGCAGGTCGTCGGCCAGAAACACGACCGCCATTCCGCCGGCGCCGATTCGACCGCGCAGCGCGTAGCGTTGGCCGATTGCCGCCTGCAGTCGCGCGGCCAGCGGATCGCCAAGCGTCGCCGTGCTCAGGAACTGATCGGACAGTGCGTGCGCACGCAGCAGGGCCATGACGTCATCGAACAGCGTGTCGTCGTGCGCCGTCGCCGAGCGCACGTACGGTTCGCGTTCGGACTCAGCCCGATCGAGCGCCGCGTCGAACAGGGCATCGATTTGCTGGAATCGCGCGCGATCGCGGTCGTCGGGAGGGCGCACGTCGCCTGTCACATCGATCATGCGGCACCGTCCCCGTGCAGTTCGCGAAACAGCCAGCTTCGCGCCTTCGCCCAGTCTCGCTTCACCGTGCGCAGGCCGATCGACAGTGCATCGGCCGTTTCCTCCTCGGTCAGGCCGCCAAAGAACCGACATTCCACGACCTGCGCCTGGCGCGCATCGAATGATGCCAGCCGTTGCAGCGCTTCGTCCAGGTCGACAACCCGTTCGTCATCGTACGCGTCGATCGGCACGTCGATGGATTCGAGGGGAACACGTTTGGCCTCGCCACCGCGTTTGCCGGCAAACGCCCGTCGCGCGTGCTCCACGAGAATGCGCCGCATGGCCTTCGATGCGATGGCGAAAAAGTGCGACCGACTCTGCACGCTCGGCACGCTGCCCTGCCCGAGGCGCAGATATGACTCATTGACGAGGGCGCCGGTATCGAGCGTGTGGCCGTCGGCCTCGTGACGCAGTCGCGCGCGCGCAATGCCCTCGAGCTCGCGATGGATCAGCGCGAACGCCTGATCGAACGCGTCCCGATCGCCCTGGGCCGCGCGCTGAAGAAGGGCCGTCACATTCAACGCACTGGTCATCGCATGATGTGGCTCGAATGGCCGTCGGAATTCGCAGACAGGGACGTGAGAGGCAACATCACTGGGAAACCGAAGTCCGGCAATGTCCGACCGACGGTTCGCCGGCCTGGTGCCGCTCGCGCTCGCCGATCGCGTCCGGCCGTCCCCCCCTTCTCACGAGCTTATCATGCGCGCGCTTTCTCTGATTTTTTCAATCGGACTGATGCTGGTGTCCGGCTGCGCCGACAACAACGTCACCGATCCCGCCGTTGCGTCCGAAGGACCTCAACTATCGCCCGGACAATCAACCGCTGCCGAGCGCTGGATGGCGCTCACACGCACGATTGTGGGTCGCCGGGAGTTCGGCAGTCCGCTGGGTACGTCTCGCACCTTCGCCCTGGTGGCCGTGGCGCAGTACAACGCCGCTGTTGCGGCTGGGACCGCGCCGAAGGTCGGAGGCAAGCAGCCGTCAGAAGCCGCGGCCGTGTCGCGTGCGTCGGCGCGCGTTTTGGGCGTGCTGTATCCGGTGGAAGTCGACGTCATCGCTGCGCAGCTAGCGTCCGATACGGAGTACTTCGCGACATTTCCCTCGCAGCAGGGCGCCGACTATTCGGCCGGCGGATCGATCGGCGAATCAAATGGCTCGGCGGTGCTCGCGCGCGGGGCTGTCGATCTCACGAACCTCGTCTGGACGGGCACTGTGCCCACCGGTGCAGGACGCTGGGTAAATAGTCCGCCGCCGGCCCAGCCCGTCGCGCCGCGCTGGGGAGAGGCCCGGGGCTGGCTGCTGTCCTCGGGCGATCAGTTCCGCCCCGCGCCACCACCGGTGTACAACTCTGCCGAGTTCCTGACGGCCCTGGCCGAGGTGAAGAATGCGACCGTCGCGCGCACCCCGGCTCAACTCGCGATCGCGCAGTTCTGGCAGGGAGGTTCTGGTCCGGGCGGGGTGATGGGACATCTCACCGAAGTGGTGGCTGGTCTCACCAAGGCAGCGATGATGAATGAGCGCCGGACGGCTCGCGTGTATGCGCAGATGCACATGGCCTTCATGGACGCGACAATCGGCTGTTGGGACGCCAAGTATGCCTACTGGTACATCCGACCGCACCAAGCCGATCCCACCATCACCACCCCGGTCGGACGGCCCAACTTTCCCGCGTATCCGTCGGCGCACAGTTGCTCGACGGCGGCTGGCGCCACCGTGGTAGCGGGTTTGTTCTCGGCGGCAAAGCCGGAGATGGATGCCATGATCGCCGAAGCGGGCGTTGCCCGTATCTACGCGGGACTGCACTATCTATTCGACATCACGGCTGGTCAGGAGCTTGGGGTCAAAGTGGGGGCGCTGGCGTTGGCGAAGTCGCCCGCACCCAACCAGCAAATATCGCTGCAGTAGGAAAAGCGAATCGCGCTCGCACTGGCAATCTCGCTGGCCAAAACCAGAATGTTCCATGCAGCGAGGTCAGCGCGTGAACAACGGCACGATCAGAACGGGCTTGATGTCGAACTTCGGGCTTTTGATGATCGCGATCTGGGGTGTGGCCTACTGGGGAGCGGCAACCAATGCGTCAGGTAGCAAATGGTTGGTCGGCGCGTTTGCGCTCGAGAAGCTCGCCTATGTGGTCGTCTGGTCTGAATGGATCTCCGAGAACAGCCTTGCACAGCTCTACGCCACGGACTTCTTCGCTGGGGTGTTTTATAGCATCTACGGCCCGAATGATTTGATATTCATGTTGTTCTTCGCGTGGGCATTCTTGCAGCGACGTCCCGACAAGTAGAGAATCGGTATCGGTTTGCGCCGTTCGTCCCACCGTCAGTGCACAGCCGGTCGAGATGCGATGTGCGTGTTCCTCGACACGAAGCATGGAAGTGGTGCTGACCCACCCGCCGCATCAGCGCCGCCGCCGATGCGGGACAGTTCATCCGCAGCAGCAGTGCGCTACGGGTCACGCGTTGTCAGACACGCGCCAGGTGGCGCTCCGATAACGCGGGCGTCCTCGGATGCACCCGGTCCGACCGCATGGACATGCCGGACCGCTTACGGCGTGCCCGTCTGCCCGCGGATTTCACCGGCCGG
>JBBRDP010000111.1:0-11409 GCA_038203795.1 Gemmatimonadales bacterium | reverse complement strand
CTTCAATGGAGCCTCACCGCGATGGGTGAGGAAGCCCCGCACGTCCCAACGTGCGTGACCACAACAGAATACGCACGGGAATTCGAGCGGGTCAGTGCCACTACCCATATCTGCCCGCCCACGTCGCATGGGCGATTCATTAACTCTTAATCGCACAATGCGTTACGTCACATCGAGCGGGGTGCGGGTCGGTCGCGCCACCTGACCGCTCGCGCGTCATACAACCACTGCGCCGTAGTCCGCGCGAAGACTGTTGATCGGCACGCCAATTACTTCGATGCCCGCCGAGTGCGCGCCATCAACAACACCGAGGTCGACAATCATCACTCGATCGTGGGCGAGGTTGAGTAGCGCCGTCAGCTTCGCCACCATCAGCTGTCGCTCAACCGGCGATAGCTCGCACAAGAATATGGAATATTGCACCGGATCGCCGAAGCCGTGCATGGCCCGATAGGTGTGACGGAGGCGTTTCGCATCGGCCACATCGTACGCGACGAGATACCGACGACGCATCGCTATCGCGTCGTAAATGCGCGGTACGCGACCGCTTCACCGAGTAGCACGGCGCGAAGCAGCCGCGCCTGCAATTCAACAATCCGCCGGTAACTCACGCTGTACTGCAATAGTGGGTGCATGACGGTCTGCGATAACCGACGTTCAAATGCCGCAATCACCCGCCGCCGACCGGACGGCATCAGCGTGACGCCGCGCGCCCGGCGTACAAAGTCACGCACCGTCAATTCGCCTTCGTTAAACAGTCGCAGCGCTACAGAATCGGCCACGATCGGACGGAACTCCTCTGCGATATCCAATGCCAGACTCGGTCGACCATAGTGCGGCTGATGAAGAAATCCACGGTACGGATCGAATCCAACGCGCGCGACAGCCGTGGTTACTTCGCGTACTAAGAGCGCATACAAAAACGAGAGCACGGCGTTGACTTCATCTTTGGGCGGTCGGCGGTTCCGGCGATGTTGCGCGAACAGTGCGCCGGCCCATTCTCCTGCACCGCGGAATAGACCAGGCAGCGCGCCGAAATACAGCCGCGCTGCCATGCCCTCGATGCCCATCAACACATCAATCGCCGACGCAGAACGCGTCTGCCGCGCGTACAAAGCCATCGCACCAAGCAGTTTTCGATCGTCTACGTCAAGGTTGCGCCGCAGCTGTGTTCGCTGATTTGCGATCTTTCCTTCCACCATCCGTCGCGCGACATCCAACGCCAACGCCGCATCTGACGCAACGGCGTGTTGTCGTATCCGGACCTGCACGTGCTTGTGGCCAGCACCGGCATCCAGCATGCCGGAGAGCCACCCGGACGATGAGTGAAAGGTGATTGGCGCCCCTTCGTCCAGCAGCGCTTTCATCGCCTGTGTCGTGATCTGGACGTGACCAAACACCGCCACTGACGACACGTCGAGCAATCGCACCGTAACCGGCTCGCCGTCGCGAACCGTCACGCGCAGACAATCACCCTGCTTGCCGATGCTTCCGCCTTGGCTTTGCACATACAACGGTAACGCGTCATCGCGCGAGGGCACCAGCCGCCGCGGCGCTGCGACGGTATCGCCGGCCCATAGGCGCGTTTCATCGGGAAGACAAATGCCGTTGAGTGAACAGCGGACACACTTTGGCGAGTCTTCAAGCGGCGACGGCGCCAATCCGCCCGACGCCATCGCCCGCACACCGCTGACAGCCGTCTCCGTCATTGCAATAAGTTCTGCATCGAACGGAATTTCAACACGCGTTTTCGACCCCACAAAGTACAGCACTCCGCCGTCGCACACGTAACCGTTGTCGCGCAGAATCAGGCCCTGCAGACACAGTTGCACACGTTCCGGATCGTGCGCGCCGTGCGGCACATCAGGCACCGTACCACGCTTGTAGTCCACCGGTGTGGCAATCCGGCCGTCGGCTTCCAGCAGGTCCAACTTCGCAATCGCCTGTAATCGCTCGCTCGACAACGTGACCGACCTCGCAGACAGCGGTCGATCGCTCACGGACTCATCGTCCGGTGACGGAACAGACGTCGCTGGCTCATTGTCGACCCGACGATGCACCCAACGCCCGTGGACCGTGTCGAGATTGTCGTCCCACTCGCCCTGCACCCATTCGAGAAATGCGAGTCGGGCGCAATAGACAAACTCGTTCACCATGCGGGCCGGCACGTACTCCGGTACGGCAACGGTGATCGACGATTCGGACATCAGACGGGCTCGAACTGGCCGAGGCCAAATCGCGAACCGTAACCAACCGCGATCGGGCCCCCGACCGACGTCGGGAATGTGACCTCAAAACCCAATGGCCGGGCACTGCCGCGGTTGCCGCCACCCGTGCCAACCCGCGACAGGCGAAATCGATTCCACATTACCGTGTTCGGCGCGTCAGTTTCGGCTACCGGCGTTACTGCGATGGGATTTGGCAAGCCGCATCGCGAGAGCTCGCGCCGCAGCTGCGATTCGGGGCCGTCGACAACGACGCCGTTCCGCATTTTCATGTGTCGCGGCAGCATGAATGGCGTCCGTGAACGCCACGTCGTCGATCTTCCGGCAACGTCACTCGCGGTGTCGTCGTCGCTCGCCCACTCGACGGCAGCGCATTGCAACAGCATGTCCCCACCGTACACATATTCGAGTAGTTCGACCGATCGTCTGGCGTTGTCGTCGAACCCGCCCGGAATCCACAACAGCACATGGTCAATGCGCCCATCGCGGTCGCGATCCTCTGGCAGGACATGCAAGTGCACGTTCCCCTGCAGAGGAGTACCATCGGCATGCTTGCCTGAAAACATCGGATTGACGGTGCGATCGCCATTCACGTCTGCCGACTTGGACATCAATGCACTGCGCACCCTCTCGCCAAAAAGTATCACGTCTCGAAAAAGCGGCGTCAAACGACCAGCAAGGGACATTCGCACAAGCGTAGGCGTGACCTGTGGACGAGCAGTTCGCACCCGCATTGGCGCATCGCGCAACGCAGCGCGATCCATCGCAAAAGTCTGCCATCGTGACGCCGGCGGTTCACTCAATCGCCTCGTGGTCATCGTCATTGTATCAGTTGTGAGCCCTGCAAGCAGTTCTAACGACGGCACATCCGCAGCGCAGAGCAACCGTACCACTGACCGCGAACCCGGGCGACGCGCCACGAGTACTACGTCGGATTCGCCGGCGGGCTCGGCATCTTCGACTCGCGCTTCAATCCAACTTTCGGCACGACCCAAGTATCCGAGTGCATCGAGCCATCGCGCGAGCGTTTTGCGCTGCAGGACGGTAAGTATGGCGGTCCGCCAGATCATGCGTACGGCTTCGGACTCGCGCCCGGCGCCGTTACCGATGGCCACGAAAGGATCAAGCACCAGCGTAGTCTTTCCGCTCGCAAATAGCGGCTGATAGCTACGGATGTGCGATTGGGTTGCGGCTGGAAGCGTGTACTCGGGCGGTGCCGACAGTTCGCCGATTATGTCCGCCAGCTCAGCGTTGTCGACGTCGACATCAACGCTGTGCGCGGCCGCGATGATGGCGCGCAGCACACGCCACGGTGCCGGTGGCCACTCGGGCACGCCTTCGTTTGGATGCCGATCCCACGGTGTCGCATGAAAACGACCGGCAAGGAATCGCAGCGAAATGGTGATGCTCACGATTCATCATCACCGCTGTCTTCCGTGGCCTCCACTTTCGCGCCCTTTGCTTTGCGCGTCGTACCTTTTTTGCTCGAGCCGGAGCTCCACGAGACTGTGGTGATCGCCGGGTTGGCGAAGTGCCCAACGCACTGCTTCACCAGCTTCGTGATTTCTTCTTGGAGCGCATCGATCGTCGGCAACTCAAATCCTGAAGGACGTGTGGACGCCATGTTCGTCACCGCAAAGTCGCACGCCGTGCGGAGGCGAAGTCCACCGTCCAACAGCGTGCGGATCTTCCACATGCCAAGCAGCGTGAGAAAGCGCGTCATCTCTTCAGGTAGCCGATACGATCGTAACTGTGCGAGATCAAGGTTGAAATACGCGGTGATCGACCCTGCGGTGAACTCTTCCCGTGCGAACGGGACGTTACCAAATCCTTCTTTCGTTTCGCCGGACGGATTGACATGATCGTTTTTGACGCCGCCCGACGATACAACTTCGGCGTCGCGCGCTTCGATGAACGCGGACAGCGCGCGTCGCAGACGGAAACGGCCGCCGGCAATGTCCTTCTTCGCGAGGAACACGCCGTGCAACAGAGTGGACGGATCATACTTGCAGAGCACCGACGCCAACCGCGCTTCGCTGACCGCGCTTTCCTCGGCGACCTTCAGCTCGCTGATCAAGGCATCGCGCATCGAAGTATCGTCGCCCTCAAGGATGTACGGCGAGTTAATACGGTGTGCTTCGACGAGCGAAGTGGTCACGACGCGGTCCCCTTCTTTGACCAGGATGTACGGCATCCCGTCTAAGAACGCGAGCGGCTGGACGGTGCCCGGCTCCAACACGGTGGCTTCGAGGCGATTCGCCATGGATTGCGCCGACTCCACCAACAGCATTCGGGTACCATCGGCAAGCTGATACGTCGCCGGTCCGAGCGCCGGAAATCCTGTCGGCTGGAATCGCGCCCCTTGCATCGGCTCAAGTTGTGCTTCGATCAGTAAGCGAGAGCCCGTGGGTAGTACAATGGTCATTTCAAACTCCTGTGGCGTGAGAGAGAGACACTGTGGATGTGATTGCTGTATTGGCTGACTAACCTTCGCTTGACCCGTCGACGCGTCGAACGCCAACGCGGCTTCGTGCTGCAGCGAGGGCTGCGTTCGTAATGGGGAGCATGAGTGCGATCGCGAGCCGCTGCGCGACGGCGTCACTTAAGGGTGGAACCGGCCACTCGCAGTTCACGCCATGTGACAGCAGATGCGACCGCGCTTCCGCGATCGCTTTTGATGCACGCCCGCGCAGAAGTAATTCAATCATCGTGTGCGGGAATGGCCATTCGCCTTCGTCGCCGGCGCTTTTACGGAAGTCGACGTTCACTTTGCCGCGCGAACCGTATAGGGCGACAAATGCCAAAGCGACGGGTAATGACGGCCGCACGTCGGTAGCGCGCCCATGTACCGTCGCCGTCGACACCATCGCCCCTTCGAGCGCGCTGGCAAGTCGGACACCATCGAGGTTGCCAGTCACAAGTTCCATGACGGCATGCATTTCAACCGTCGATTCTCCGCGTCGTGCGAATACTCCGTTGTCGCTGCGAATGCGGCGAGCCACCACCTCAGCAAGTCGACGAAACACGGGCACCGAGTCACTGACGTCCGATTCGCGCACAAGCTCACGCCACTTCGGATACGGAACGATCTCCACGGGCTGCAGCTCGTTCCGGAGGCCCGCGCCCGCAAGAGCGAACGCTATCTCCCATTCAGCCCCCCCGGACTTCCGCAACGCAGGCCACGCGCCCCGTGAAAGTCTTGGCATCGGCCCGACAAACTCCAAGACACTGTGCTTCCGCGAACGGGCGACTGCAGCAGAGAGTGCGCCAACGGCGAACAGCAGCTGTTCCTCGTCGTCTGCGCTATCGGTTTTGCGCATGACAGCTTTCATCAGCCGGCGATGGGCGTCGCGCAAACGCGCTGGCGCTGTCTCTGATTCTGCCGCCCTGCGAACCTGTGACAGCCACGGGTCAATTGCCGTGAGTGGGTCGATGACCGGCTCTGATGCAACGCGGTATCGACCCGCCGATGTCGCGAAGTAGGCGAGTCCATTCCGTTCGGCAATGACATATCGCTGAAAGCTTTCGATTCCGCGAGTGACACCCAGTTGACGGATTGCACGACTGAACTCGTCAGCTGTACGCGCCGGACGCTTTTCAAGCCATGCTCGGCCTTCACCAATCAACGCTTCCAGCTCGCCCGCTGTCACGAAACGCTCCCACAACGGCATCCATAGTTCGCCGCGATTCTTCTCTACAGTCGATGCGCTCCCAAAGCCCGCTGCGGTTGATCGAACATAGAATGGAAATGCTACATCGGCCGTCGCTTCGAGCGCACGGCTTGTCGATGCTGCAAACATCACCGCACCTTCGAGTGCAAATACGTAGTCCCACGGATTGATCATCGCGTCGGCATCGAAGCCAAAACCGGTATTCGCCCCACCGGCGCGTGACGGCGCAAACTGTCCGATGGGATTGCGCTCAAGCGTTGTCGTGCCGCCAAAGAGCGCAGCCATCAATTGACTGCGCGAGGTCACGGCGTAAGTCGGCGCCAGTAGCAGCGTGACAAGACGATCCATCTGATTGCGCGAAAACTCGAATCGGCCGTCGTTACCACCGGTACCGACCAGAGGTGGAAACGAAGGGTCATCGCCACCCAGGACCACTGCGGCGTCAATCCACTTGAGCGCTTCATCCGGCATGTTCGCGCGCAGTGTATTCAACAACGTTGCTTTGTCGACGTCCCCAACGTCTGCAACGATCTGCCGTGCCGCCGATATTGCGTCGCGGTAGGGCTGAAATCGGCTGCTCGTATCCGCAAGAATCTCCGCGGTCGCGCTGAGGCTCTCACCTGCTCTGAAACCCGCGCCACCGTTCCATGGTGCTAGCAACGGCGTCGGTGACCATTCATCGACAAAAAAGTTCAGGAGTGCATCACGGTCGAGCGTTGTGCGTAGGCGCGCAACATCGTGGTGCCATGCAAGCGACGCGTCGGGATCAACCTGCTCAGCGACCAGCCGAAGCACCGCAACGGCTTTCAGGTACGACGCCAGCGGCTCGGGATGCACGCCCTCCAGAATATGTTCAAACATCAACCAGCTCCGTTTTTGCTGCGCTGCCGCGCCAATCCGCGGCCCGAAGAAGTGCTTCTAGGTAGGACAGCCTGAACGGGCCAAATTGATCGCGGAGCCGGGTGGCAGCTGCGGTCCATCCCGGTTGGCTGCCGTCGCCGCCCAGTTGAAAGACGCCTACATCGAGGACAAACTCGGGCGAATTGCATTCAACGCCGATATTCACGGCGGGCATGACATCGCCATCGCAGACGCCCAACATGAATCGCGTCGAGGGTTTGGGTGGCTTCTCGCCCGGTGGCGATTTGACGACAACTCGTGCGCGACCGTGGTGTGCCGCGACCAGATACGCCGCCAGCGACACTGCGCTGTCGGCACGCAGTAACGCGAGCGCACTCACCACCTCGTGGCGAAAGCCGGGCCGCTCGGAGGGCCGTCTGGATGTCGAATCGCTCTTCGCCATGAATGGTTTTTCTACGTTTCCCTTGACCATCTGCTGAAACACTGGATGCGCTTTTCCGACGTCGTGCCACAGTGCCGCGCGCTCCAGCGCAGCGTGCACTTCGCGCGGGAGAGATGGCAGCGACGCAACGATTGTTTGAATTGCCTGGAGGACATGACGCGTGTGCACCACCAGTGTCTGCGCTGCACTTTTCTCCCACGCCGCGCGCGTGACCGCATCGTCTGCATCGACTGGCGGTACAGCGTCGTCGATGTCGGCCTTAAAGCCGATCTCGGGGTCGTAGTGGCCAACGGCAGCGTCCACAATCCATACGTGGCCGGGCACCGCGCGTTCGACCCTGATCCACCCATCAATCCGATGATCCCAACGCCACGCCTGTCGATTAATTGCTTTGAGCAGCTCCACCGCATTTCCAATCGGCACCGCGCACAGCTCATTCGAGCTCGGCTCGGTACTATCGGTCGGCGGCTCTTTGCTGTCCTTCCCGAGCGCACGCCACGCGACGTACACGTCTGTGTTGTCATCACCACGGATAAACGGAGCCACATCGATATCCGCACCACTCAGATCGGCCGAGGTGTCGAAAAGGTCAATGATATCGCGCCGGCGTATCACCGGAAGAATGACGGGCGCCGGTTCGGTCTCGATGTTGCGAAGCGTCTCTGGGGAAGCATCCTTCAACCGCTTCAGGTACGTCCGTGATTCAGTGAGCGCGATCGGCTCGTATGGCGCTGCGTTTTTACTCTGCCGGTCAACCCAGCAAATGTCTGCTTCAGCGTGCTCACCGTTGCGATTGCAACGTCCGGCACGCTGCACGAAGGACGACCACGGGGCGAGATCCGTGATTAGCGTGCGCGCCGACCAATCCAGCCCCGCTTCGACGACCTGCGTAGAGATCAGGATGCCGTGCCATTCGGCAGCAAGAATTTGCGATTCAATCTTCTGACGGTCGTGTGCGCGGTAACGCGAGTGCAACAGCGCCAGTGACTGGTCCTTGAGCGCCGTGCCCGCCTTCGACGTTGCGAGTTTTCGAATGGCGCTGTAGACATCCTGTGCGCGCCGGACTGTGTTCACCACTACAAGCGTGCGACTACCACGCACATGTTGGTCTGCGACGTACTTGGCGAGCTTAGTGATGTTATCACCGTCAACCTGCGCTTCACGCAAACGCTTCGATGCGGTGAGCCGCGTCGCAAGCTCGCCCCGGTCGTGATCTGTCAGTACGAAGACTGACGGCTCGTTTCGACGATCCACCGTTTGTAGGCGCGACTTGCCGAGGGTCGCACTCACCCAGAGCGAATGCGATGGCCCGTGAACACCAAGCGCACGACGAAACGCATCCAACTGCGCACTGGTCGACGCGGCAACACCCATCAGTTGCACCTCGTCAAACACCCACTGAACGTCGTTATTCAGCAGGCCGAAAGCGAGTGGCCATGCGTTGCGATGCATGGCGTAGCCACGGTTCATCGCGCGCGACAACAACAAGTCCTGCGTACCGATCAGGATCAAGTCGCGCTCGGGATTTGCCAGCCACACATCATCCACGCTGCCGCCGATAAGCAGGTGCGTGCTCACTTCTCCGGCGAGTCCGAGGTTTTGGATCCAGCCGTAAGCGGCAGTGTGTGTTTGTCGCGAGAGCACGCGCATGGGCAGGCAGATCACCAACCGTCGCGGCGTGCGAGCGCGGACCTGAGGGGCCGCGAACCGACGGCGCCACAACCAGCCAAGGACGACGGCTGCAGTCTTGCCCGCGCCGGTTGGCACTTCCACCGCGTCGGGCCATTCCGCGAGCTCGACGAACCGCTGTTGGTAGGCGTAGGGCTCACTACCAGTGGCTGTTTTGAACCAGGAATCGAATTGCATTCAGTGTCGTCGCGATGGGTGGGCTGAATTGGAGAGTCAAATCGAACATTTTGAATTGAGCTTTTGGATATATGGACGTGCTTTCGCGTGCACCGTGAGGGGTGGCGGTTGAACTTGAAGGGTGTGCCACGAATAAGCTGTGCCGCGGGGTTTGGGCAAGACACCGCCCCCGCATTGCCTCGACCATCCATTGTTAGTTCGGGGGTCTGACAGTCGCGTTGATCGTGTTGTCATCCGTTTCCGCTGGTCCATGGCCGACCGACCAGATTCGCTTGCCAGCCGTTGACAAGGCGCGGCTCGCCCTGATAGGCTTTGTATAAAGTCATCATATGACTTTATCAGCTAATCAATCTTGGGGATGGGAAATTCAATCGAGATGGGTTGAGTCCCCTGCCTCGCGAGCACCGGGGAGCGGGCGTCGGCGCGACGGCAACCGCGCCGGTGTGCTTCATGGTACTTCATGCGTTGTTCGGCTGGCGGTCCGGGCGGGTAACGCGGGCCGCTGCGTTACGACCGCCGCGCACGCCGAACGTCCCCGCGAGGCGCGGGCGTCGGGGGCGGGCCTCTGCGGGCGGACGGGCGGCGCGTGATGTGCCCCGGCTGTTTGCGCAAGTCGGGGTGGAAGGGGTAGGCGTCGAGCACCCGTGTGTAGAGGGATTCGAGCGTGGTGCTGGTGAGGTTCATGCGCCCGGCCTCGCGCAGCGCTTCGCGGTATGCCGCGGCAATGCGCTCCACTTCGCTCTCAGGCGCAACCGTGGCAAACAGCCGCTTGCGGAGGATGTGATACAGCTCGTCGCCGTTCGGGTTGACGGGCGTGATCGGTACCGCGATGCGCCGCGACTCGGAGGTGATGCCCTGCACGGCACGGTCGAACGCGGACTGTAAGTTGGACTGGCCGATGCGGAAGTTGATGCCGGCCAGATCGGAGAGGACAAGGCAAACGTTGTCCATCTCGGCGACTGCGACGAACAAGTTGCCGAGAGCCGCTGTCGTGACCACGCCGAGGTCGGCATTGCCCACCGGCACGGCGGCTGCGTATTCCAGGTACGGGGGAAGCTCGTCCAAGAACACCACCAGCGGGTCGCCGCCGAGCAGCTGCGTCTAGGCCTCGGGGCCTGGAGCCTTCCGAAGCGGAGACACATAACCCTTGAACTGCTCGCCCTTCCCCAGAGCTTGGCAATGCAGCCCCAAATGCCACCCGGCGCGTCGGTGTTGCGCCCGTTGAACCCCACCACGCGGCATCTTCCCAGCTTGGGCGCCGGGTCCTTGTCGGTCAGCACCTTGCGCCGCAGTTCCGGATCGCGCGGCAACAATCCCAGCCCGATCATGCTGTGCGTCTTGCCGCCCCCCATGGCCTGCGATTGCAGGAAGACCGAGAACCCCGCAGCGCTGCCTGAGAGATGACGAAACGCCCGGTCGACCAGCGTCACCATGCCGTTGGTGAAGTAGTTCTCCTCGAAGAACTAACCGCCGTGTACCTTGCCCTTGAGGAAGGTGTCCAAGCTCAGAACGGTAGCGCGGCGGTCGGCTGCGAACACGGACTCGCGGGGGGTGCCAGATGTTTTCAGTGCCATTTTCTCGAGGGGAGCGACTTGCAGCCTCGTGCCCGTTTGCCGGACAGCGGCCGAAGATGTGAGGCTAAACTAGCGAGCCGCACTGACAGTCGCGCCAGAGCTGACTGGCCAAAGGTACCGCCCGCCAGCGAATGCGGGGAGTCACGGATCTCGCCTCCGGTAGACGCACCCAATGCCCTCGACCAGCTCGGGACGCACACAAGAGGAGCACGCGCTGCAGGCGCCGGAGAAGACCATTGGCTCGCTCGTTTTTTTCCAGAACGACCTCTTGGGGTCGCACCGCCTAGCTCGCGCTGTCGGGCATCGTAGCAGCAACTCGTTGGACTGAAAGTCTTACAGGCTTCTACGACGCACTTTCGAGCACCATACGAAAGACTGTGCGGTCAACTTGCGAGAGAGTATCCGCGCCGACATGCGCGACAACATTTCCGGCGCGTGAGAGTGTCCTGCCCCTACCTCACCGCATTCACCATGTCGAAGATCGGCAGGTACATCGCCACGATCATACCGCCGACCACGACGCCGAGGAACACGATCATGATCGGCTCGAGCAGCGACAGAAGCGCACTGACAGCCGCGTCCACTTCGTCGTCGTAGAAGTCGGCGATCTTGGTCAGCATTTCGTCCAAGCCACCTGTCTGTTCACCGACAGCGATCATACTGATCACCATGGGCGGGAACACCTGACTCTTCTGCAGCGGGGCGGCAATGGTTTCGCCACCGGCGATGCTGGCGCGCGAGCCCATGATGGCGTCCTGCACGACGCGGTT
>JBBRDP010000110.1:0-11484 GCA_038203795.1 Gemmatimonadales bacterium | reverse complement strand
AGCATCACCGCACACAGATCACGCGTGGCACTGGTGGTCCAGATACTGCCGGTAAACCCCTGCTTCACCAGGTACGGCAACCGTCCCGAATGATCGATGTGCGCGTGTGAGAGCAGCACGGCACTCACGTCAGCGGCCGGCACCGGCAAGCGTTCACTCTTTGCACGCGCCTCGGCGCGTCGCCCCTGAAATAGTCCGCAGTCGAGCAGGATGCGGTGACCGTTCGCGTGCAACACGTGGCATGAGCCGGTCACTTCCCGTGCGGCACCTGAAAACTCGATGTGCATGTGCGTTGTCCATTCAGAGTGTGAGAGCGGGCGGACGCTGCGTTCGTGCTACAAGTTGACCCACCAACTCAGCTTCGCCAGTAGCGCGCGGTTCTTGGGACGCAGACTATTGGGGATGTAGTTCTCTGTATACACGACAAACAGATCCGAGGCTGGCAAAAACCGCCACTGCAATCGGCTGTTCACATTGAGGTTGTCAAACTGGTTGTTGTACTGCGTGAACGTGGTCCAGAACAGACGCGTGGTGAGTGTGATGTCCACGCGCGAACCCACCAGCCAGAGCGTCGCATCATCGTAGCCCGGCGCCAAATCGATCTGATTCACGTTCCATGTGAGCGCACCGGTGGCGTACTGCCGCCATCGGTAGTTGAGCGCTCCTGACGTCTGACGCAGCGACCCGTTGAAGTAGCGTCCCGCGCGAACTCTGGCCGTGCCGCTTACCACGCGGCGCGAATCCGTGGTAAAGCTCGCTTCGAGCTCAGGCTGTTCAAACTGCTCGCCAGCCTCGAACCGACGTGTCGCGCCACGCACCGGGCTGAAGGGTGCGAAGAGCTCCACATAGCGTGATCGCGCCACCAGGTCGAAGCGCGCCGTGTTGCGGAACTCGGCGGCCCAGCGCCCCGAGACCGTGCGATCGGTCAGTCCGCGCGGATCACTCCATGTGAGGTCGCTTTCCACCCGAAACACATGACGGTTCACCGGCGAGCCCACGGGGAACACGCTCATCTCCAACTCCGGGCGCACACGCTGAAACCCGCGCCTGGGCACGAATCCCGTGCGTGCATCGAAGCCGTCGCCCACGATCTGGTGCAGCCAGGTCGCACGCCACCGCAGCGCGTTGCGCTGCAGAAACGCGCCGTGGCTGTAGGCATCGGCGGAGGCCCCGTCGGCCACATTGTGGTGCAGGAACACTTTGCCCGTCCATGCGCCGTCGGCCGAGGCGAGATTGTAGTCTGCACCGATCACGCGATTTGCCGACCCGTCGTTGGCGCGCGTGGCATCGAGTGGTGCACCGCGCGTGTTCTGTTGACCAACCGCGAGAAACGAAATGTTCGAGCGTGCGAACAGTTGGCGCTGTGCGGCGAACATGGTGTAGTTCTGCGGATCAATGCCACGCGCGTCATCGGCCGCGCCCTGCATGGTGAGCAACCCCACGCGCCAATCGTCGTTCAGCCGTCCGCTCACGCGCGCACCACCCAGAATGCGATTCTGTACGTTCTGTCCCGTGCTCGAATCGATGGCCACGCCAATGCGACGCGAAAAAAACGGACGCGCGTTGTCAAAACCGAATCCCGAAAAGAGATCCGCGTTCTCAAGAAAAAACTGTCGACGCTCGGGAAAGAACAACTCGAAGCGATCGAGATTGGTTTGCTGCTCGTCCACTTCGACCTGTGAAAAATCAGGGTTGTACGTGAGATCGAGATTGAGTGATCGCGTGAGCGCGATTTTCGCGTCGAACCCTGCGTCGCCGCCTCGTGTTCCCGCGTCGGCCGATGCGAAGTCGCGCGATGCGTTGGCCGCCGTATAGGGGAGCAGGGTGACGCCGGCACCACGCGCCGACATCGGTTCTTCCCACTCCAGTTCACCGAGATACGCGAGATTGTAGAGCTGGAACTGGCGTGGCACCCGATTCCAGATGGAGCGCTCGTTGTACTTGCTGTCAATCCGATACACGTTTAGGCCCCACGTGCGATCGCCATCGCGAAACCGCAGTGCCTTGAACGGAATTACCATCTCCACCGACCAGTAGCCCTCGGCAATGTGCGTCGCGCTCGACCAGACGTTGTCCCACGAACGATCGAAGTCATCGCCGTCGGTGCCGCCGTTCACCACGAGCCCTTCACGCTGCACATTGTAGGGATTCACACCGAAAAACACACCCGTGGTGCGATCCCGCCACGGATCGAGAACCACGGTGAAGCCATCGTTGGCGCTGCCGCGGTAGTCGCGGCGCAGCGATGGCGATACATACGTGGTACCGAGGGTGTCGCGCAGGATCGCTCCCACATACAGATTCTCGTCGTCGTACATCACGCGAAACTCGGAAAGGCTCGCCGACGCGGACGTGTCAAACGGGAAGTACTGCTGGAACGCGCCGTTGCGTGTTGCTCCCGCCCATTCCACGCTGTCTACCATGCCGTCGAGCACGATGGGCATGGCGGTGCGTATCGCCTTCGCCGTGCGCACGCTCCGCGACTCGGCGACAGGCGACGCAACAGGCGACACAACGGGCGACGCGACAGGCGACGCGACGGGCGACGCAACAGGCGACGCGACAGGCGACGCGACGTTCATGGGTTGCGCGGCGACAGGACGCGTGGTGCCAACGCACGCGAGGTACGCCGAACACACGATCACATACCATCGGTTCACGTGTTGCCTACCAACCCCTCAAGGTGAGGTGCGCGGCTCCGTGCCGCACGCGCGCGAACGCCGGCGGCAGCGTGTCCGAGACCTCACGCCACGGCGCACAGCGTGCCGGTGCGCCGCGCATCACCGGTTCATCGGGCTCGCGTGGCATCGTGTCACGCGCCGCCAGCAACTCCACATCAAACACGAGTGTGGTGCGTGGCGGGATCACCGGTGGACTGCCCGACTCACCGTACGCGAGCGGAAACGGGACCAGCAGCCGGCGCAGGCCACCCACGCGCATCCCATCGAATCCGGCGTCCCATCCGGCAATGACGCGTCGCCCGCCTTGCGGGAAAGTAATCGGCTGACGCAGCTCGCCGCTGGGTAGCGTGTCACGCGACGAATCGAACTTCGTGCCATCGGGGAGCCAGCCGGTGTAGTGCGCGTACACACACTGACGCGGCAACAGCAGCGCGCCGGTGCCTTCGCGCACATCCACGTATTGCAGCGCGTGCATCGTGCGCAGCATTCCGCTGGCCGGTGGCGTGCCGGGCGGATTCACCAGCGCCACCGCGCCTGGTGCAGTTGCCACGGTAACGACCGGTCCGGCAGCTGGCATCGGCATAACGCGCGCGCGCGTTGCGCAGCCCGCGCTCACGCCCGACAAAACGACTGCGGCACCGAATGCTCGCCGCATCACGCGATGTGCTGTCATACTGTACTTGTCTCGTTGTTGATGATGGTGCGGATGATGGTGCGGATGATGGTGCGGATGATGGTGCGGATGATGGTGCGGATGATGGTGCGGATGTTGCCGCGCATATCGTCGCGGTGGCCGATTGCACTCGCACAAAGATGTAGGCATTCTCTACGGATTGCATCCACCGCCGGTGCACCTGACCGACACCTGACCTACATTGCACTGATGAACCGGACGACGCCCCCTCGTCCCCGCGCCGTGGCGCGGATGCTCCGGCGCCTGCAAGCACTCGGGCCATGGGGTGAGCGCACCGCGTACACGATCCGCTCAGTTTTGGTGCAAACGCGTCGCCAGACGCGTCGTGTCACCTTTGGCCCACGCCGATCGGCCCGCGGTGGGTGGGATGACCTCGTCGATTGGCTCAGCACCAAGGCCGTGAGCGAAAATGCGCTCCTGCTCGTGTTCGCCGTGATCATCGGCATTGGCGCGGCGCTTGGCATCGTGGTGTTCTACAAGCTCATCGACGCCAGCTACTGGTTGCTCGTGACGCTGCCCGGGCGCGAGATCGAAGCGCTGCGCAATCCCATTTATCGACCGGTGATTACCGCACTCGGATTCATGGCTGCCGTAGCGGTGATGCGACGCTTTGCGCCCGGCGAAGACGGGATCAACGTGCCCGACCTCAAGCGGCGCGTGGCGCGGGATGGCGGCCACATGCCCATGAGACCGCTGGCCGCACGCAGTCTCGCCAGCGCGATCACGCTGGGGGCCGGTGGATCGGTGGGGAGCGAAGGACCGGCCGCAGTGCTCGGCGGTGGCATGGGCTCGTATCTCTCACGCGTGTTTCGCTTCTCGCGTGACCGCACACGACTGCTGGTAAGTGCTGGTACCGCGGCCGGGATTTCAGCCGCGTTCAACGCACCACTCGCCGGCGCATTTTTCGCGCTGGAAGAACTGCTCGGTGGACTGCATGTGGCTGCGTTCCCCACGGTGGTCGTGAGTAGCGTCACCGCAGCGGTGGTGTCACAAGCCGTGTTCGGCGTGCATCCCGCCTTTCCCATTCCCGTACTGCATCCCTCGCGCGGCTGGTTTGAACTGTTGGCGCTGCCGCCGCTGCTTGGCATCGCATGCGGACTCGTCACCGTGCTTTTTGTGCGCTCCTACTTTGGCATTGGTGCGCGCATCCGTGCCTGGTTGCCCGCACCGGGAATGCGCGCGGCCGTTGGCGGCGGCATTGTGGGGCTGCTCGTGTACGCGTCCGGCGGATTGTTGCTGGGACCGGGCCATTTATCGATTCCCGCCGAACTGTTCTCCGGCACCGCGTGGTGGATTGTGCTCGCGCTGTTGTTCGCGAAGATCATCGCGACGGCGCTCACGCTCGGCAGCGGCGGTTCCGGCGGACTCTTCGCACCTGCGCTGTACGTCGGCGCAGCGACCGGCAGCGCACTCGCGGGCGCGCTCGCGTGGTTGTTGCCATCGTTGCAAATCACACCGGCGGCGTGGGCGTTTGTCGCCATGGGCGGTGTGGTGGGTGCCGCCACCGGCGCGCCGATTACCGCCGTGCTGCTCGTGTTCGAACTCACCGATGATTACGCACTCATGCCACCGCTGTTGCTCGTGACCGGATTGGCGATGGTCATCGCCCGTCGTTTCGAGAAGGATGATCTCTACAGCGGCTGGTTGCGACGACGCGGTATTGTGCTCAACCATGAAACCGAGCGCGACGTGCTGTCACGCTTGCACGTGCGCGACGCGTGCGACATGGCGCCGCTGGTCGTGCGGGAACATGAGCAGGTGGAAACCGTGCTCTCGCGCGTCGCGTTCTCGGCGCAGCCCATGTTTCCCGTGGTCGACGGCAACGGAAAGCTGGCCGGCATTTTGCCCGTCGGTGCGCTGGCCGCCGCGTCACGTCAACGCGATGCGCTTCCGATGTTGCTGGTGGCCGATCTCGCGGTGTCGACACCAGCGGTCACACTCGACACGCCACTCGATGATGTGATGCGTCGCATGGGTGCACGCGATCTGGCCGCGCTGCCGGTCGTGGAAGTGCCGAGCGGGCGCTTGATGGGACTGATCACCCGCGCGCATCTCACGCGCGTGGTGGAACGCGCGATGTTGCTCGAACGCCCGGTGAGCCCTGTGCCACCTGCAGGCGCACCGCATGAGGCGCCCTATGAGCTACCATCAGGTGTGCATCGTCACGTGAATCGTTTACCGGAATCACGCGACGACTGATCGTGTGGCGCGTGTGAGGGACAGACACACTCGGTGCCAGGGATTACTTGCGCCATCGCCGCTGTCGCCGCACCGTGCCCCACAGCACGACCGTAGCCAGCACAGGCGCGGCGCAGGCGATGGCGGTCAGCAGTGCGTCGGTCACACTACTGATCCGCGGTCCATACCACGTCACGGCGTTCCACAGCGTGATGGTGGCATCAACCGACACCGCAGTCGCGATGGTAATACCAAGCCAGGTGCACCATCGGCGTACGAGCAGCGCCAGCGCGATCACCAGCAGCGTATCGAAGGTGACCCAGGCCGTTTGCATCCACGGCTCGGGATACCAGCGCGCCGTATCGAGCGTGGCGAGCACGATCGTCCACGGGATCAAGAGCAGCAGCATCGCGAGCAACACCGGTTGCGGACCACGACACATGGTGCGCCACGCAAAGCCGAGCAATGAGCCGTTCGCGAAAGCCGTCAGCGCATCGGCGAGCGCACGCCACCACGGTGTGCTCGCGGGATGCGCGAGCCAGATGGGCTCCCACGTCTGCGGACGCAGCTTCGCCTTGAATGCGTACAATCCGCGAAAGTTGAAGAACGGCGTGGCCAGCGTCCGTACCCGCGCCAGCCACGGCATCACCGGGCCCGCCAGCGGCGCGAGACCCAGCGTGGCCCACCGAACGCCGTCCTGCGCGATGCGTCGCATGCCGGCATCCACCAGCAGTTCACTCGTGCCATTCGGTGCACTGTGCTCGCGCAGCAGGTCTTCGAACAGCCATCCGTGGCGCGCGTACACGGGAGCCATCGACAAGAGCGCAACCACGCGTCCATCGTGTTCCGCCACAAACACATGGCGCTGCTCGGCGTCGGTAAACGGCTCCAGACGCACAAGAAATCCCATCGGCGCCATCGCGCGTGCGGCCTGCCATCGTCGCACAAGCGCGTCGAGTTCGGTGCGCAATGGCGTGCCCGGTGCAACCTCGGCGGTGTGCAGTTCGCGCACCGTGACGTCCTTCGACTGCGCGCGACGAATCTGTGAGCGCAGCGAGCGCGAGGAGCGCACCGTATTGTCCCATTCGGCCGGATCCCAGACCGGTTGTTCGCCCAGCAGCAGGCGCTCAAAGCGCGGCGACGTGACGAGCCGTCCTTCGGTGGCGAAAAACGCGGCGCGTTTTCCGGCGCGCTGTGCCGCGTCGAGGAATCGCTCGGCGACCGCGTGCACCTCGTGTTCCGGCGCGAGCGGTTCGCCGCCGGCGACCCAGGCCGAGCCGGTGTCGACGTACGCAACGGCGCAGGGGGCGGCGTGCGCAACGGCGCAGGACGCGGCGTGCGCGACGGCGCAGGGGGCGGCGTGGTGTGCGCGCTCGCCCACTGGCTCCGCGTCGTGCGGCGATGTGCCGTGCGCCGCAGTGCCGTGCGCCGTCATGTCATGCGCCACAGTGTCGTGCGCCGTCATTTCGTGCGCCGCAACCTCGTGCGCCGAGTCCTCGTCGAACCACACCAGAAAATCCGACTCGAGCAGCTGAAACGCTGTCGCGTTCCGTCCATACGCGCGCAGGGCGGCGCGAAACCGGGCGGCAGCGTCGGTCGCGTGATTGCTCATGGCGCGCGTGGGATGCGACGCCACGCGCGGCTACGCGTCCGGGTCTGGAGCCTCACGAGCGAACACGACGGTCAGTCGCGAGTCGTCCTGCGTCATGAGCGCCGGCGTCCACCCGGAGCGACTGCGCTCGTTGAGCAGATCGGTGAGGGCGTCTTCATCTTCCCGGACGCGCTTGCCCAGGCGCAGGATTACGGCTTGATATTCCTTCATGGTTGGCAAAGCTAGCGTCCGCGCGCCGTGCACCGCTAGCTTCGCCGCGTCTGTGTTGTTCGCTCACATTCCCCGATCCGCTTATGCCTGTCGCCAGCACGCACCCCGATCACCCCACGCTCACCGTCGTGGATCATCCGCTCGTGCGTCATAAGATGACGCTGCTGCGCGACCGGGAAACGTCTACCAAGACGTTCAAGGAGCTCGTGGACGAAATCGCGATGCTCATGGCGTATGAGGCCACCGCCGATCTCGCCGTAGAACCCGTGCCCGTGGATACGCCGCTCGAATCCACCACCGGCTGGGCCGTCTCGGGGAAAAAGCTTGTGCTCGTACCGATTCTGCGCGCCGGCCTGGGCATGGTGGAAGGCATTCTGCGACTCATGCCATCGGCGCGCGTGGGACACATCGGGCTGTACCGTGATCACGATACGCTGGAACCGGTCGATTACTACTTCAAGGTGCCGGGCGACGCCGACGCGCGCGATTTTCTGTTGCTCGATCCGATGCTCGCGACTGGCGGCAGTGCGGCGGCGGCGGTCACATCACTCAAGCGCGCGGGCGCCCACCGGATTCGGCTGTTGTGTCTGGTGGCCGCGCCCGCCGGCGTTCGGCGATTGGCCGACGCGCATCCCGATGTCACGGTGCTTACTGCGGCGCTCGATCGCGAGCTGAACGAAAACGGCTACATCCTGCCGGGTTTGGGCGACGCCGGCGATCGCCTCTTCGGCACGCGGTAAGCAGCGATCGCCGAACGATCAACCGAACTTCAACCAAACCACTCGCGCGGAGACAGGCGTTGCTGGCGGGTCACGTCGAGCACCCATTCCTGCGAGGACGGCTCCACAATTTCGAGTGGCACGCGGTCAAACCAGGAGCTGGCCATGTCTTCGTCACCCACTCGGCGCCACAGCTCACCAATGAGATAGGTCAGTACGGCACGCTCCGGTCGCTCCACGCCGTCGTACGCGGACAGCGCGTCAGCGAACTGCCATGCCGCGTGTCGACGATAGTAGCGTTCGGCCTCGTGGTCCTGTTCATCCACCGCGCACCACGCCGCGCGCAGGTACAGGTCACCTTGGTAGCGCGACTCCGAGCCCTGCCATCCGGCCACCAGTGCGGCGTGTTCGTATTTCACCGAGCCACGCAGCCCCTCGCGCGCCAGCGATGCTGGCAGCGAAAACCAGACCCGCTCGCGCGTCTCTGGCGAGAGGTCCACGTCGTCCTCGAAATCCCGGTCCACCCCCGCGTAGCCGCAGGTTGAGCACATGTGCACAAAGAACGGCAACGGCTGCATGCCGGCTGCGCGTTCGTGAAAGTCCGTGCGCTTCCCGCCAAACGCGTTCGTGGCCAGCACCGCTTGTGAGCGGAACGGCGTGGTGCAAACGGGACAGGTCAGATCGATGAGTTGCAGCGTGGTCATGGCGGCGGGGCAAGCTGTGGAACCGGCACCATGCCGACTCTCGCGCTAGAGTGTCGGCAGCACCGGGCGCGCGATTAACTGCGCGTTTGTGGTTCTGTGCTTGCCTGCAATCGCGTAGACGCGCTAACTTGGCCCGTTGCCTTTAAGTCGCTGCTCCGGCGGTTTGAGGCGGTACACCACGGCGAGTTGTACACGCGCCACATCTCTCGCGCCCAGAGCGTTGATGATCGTCAACCTCCTCCCAGACTTTCTCGCCATTCTGCAGGCCCCCGATCGAGTCGCCGCCTATCGCGCGTACTTCGATCGGCATCGGGCGCTGCTGTCGGCGTACTGGGACAACTACGTGCTCGACCCCTCGGGGCCACACTTCGACGACGTCGTGCGCAGCACGGTGCTCGCCGATCGCAGTGATCTGCTCGCGCTGCTGTCACGCACCGACATTCTCGCGATCGCTGAACGCACCGTGGCGCAGGTGCGTGAGCTGCTCGAGCTCGACAGTGACGTGGATATCGTCATCATGGTTGGCGTGGGCGCGGCCAACGCCGGTGAACTGGTGGTGGACGGACGTGGCATCGCGTTCGTGTGTCTTGAGCATTTCACCGGGGTGGCCAATCCCGATACGCAGGGGCTGGGCCTCGATCCGGAGTTGCTGCCGCTGTGGCTCGCGCACGAAATTACGCACACGGTGCGGTACACCTCACCGCGCAGTCGCAGCGCGATGCGCGTGCTGGTGGAGGATGCCGGCGGATACTACTCGTACTGGGAAACCGGACGCCTGGCGTCGTTGCGCGAGCTGCTTGTGAACGAAGGGCTCGCGGTGCAGGTTGCGCGCGCAATTTCGCCGGGGTACGCCGCGTGGGAGTACTTTGGCTATTCGCGCAAGCAGTACGCACGCGTGCGCGAGTTGGAACCGTTGCTCACGCGCGCGAGCACGGCCGATCTCGATCGCGCCGGACTGGGATTACGTCTGCGGTATTTGTCAGGCGGCATGAGTGATGAAGCGCGCACCCTCGAGCGCACCGTGATCCCCGAGCGCGCCGGATATTTTCTCGGCGCGCGATTGGTGGAGCCGGCCATTGACGCAAATGGATTTGCGTGGGCGGTGCGGGCACCGGCGGAGGAGCTCACCGCGATTGCGAATGGGCAGTACACATTGCCCGAAAGTGCAGCGCAAATGGCGTGACAGCCCAGCCGCCATTACGGCCGGCGTATTGGGTCGTTGAGATCGCGCTTTCAGTATACGGTGAGAGTGAACAGTGAACAGTTTTCAGTGCAACTGTTCACCGTAAACCGTGAACCGTCACTGTACACTGAAAGCGCGATCGCGACGGCACGCACCACCGCCAGTAATGGTGACCACCGTCAACCCGTCCGGCTCCAGCACGCGTCGTCCAATCCCACGCAACTCAACCCCGCCCACCCCGAAGCTTCGCTAGCGCACGCTCGGCGTCCTGTTCGCTCACCGTCACATCGAACCCCGCCGCACGAAACGCCGCCTGCGTACCGGTCAGCGTGGATTCCGCCCGTGACGCATCGCCCGCGTCAAGCAACGCGAGACCCAGGTCCACGCGCATCGGTATTTGTGCGAGTGCGGCGATCGAATCCACCGGGATCGCAAGCGCCGATTCAATCAACCGCACCGCCTCGGCCGGTCGCCCACGCTGTCGCTCCACCACACCTTGCGCATGCAGCCACGCAATGCGGGTCGCGGCTGGCACATTCACCGAATCTGCCATCTGTGGCGCGAGGTCGGCCAGCGTACGCGCCGCATTGTCCGCGCGCCCCAGTGCCGCCTCGGCGACCGCAATGCGCACGATGTACGGCAACAAGCGCGGATGACCCTCACCGCGCGATGTGCGCATCACCTGCAGCGCATTGTTCGACGCAGACAAGGATTCTGCGTAACGGTGGAGACGCATCAGGATGTTGCCACGATGGCCCTGCACAATACCGTAGCTCACGCTGGCGGTATCCCCATTGGCGACAAACAGCCGGCGTGCCTTATCGTAGTCGGCCAGCGCACCTGTCTCCTGACCGATCATCAATCGATACGCCGCCATGCTCGCGCGAATGAACGCGCGGGTGAGGTTATTCTCGCCCAGACCCACCGCCGACGCACTGTCGGCGCGCTGCAGCACAGCGATGGCATCGCGCGTTTTGCCGACACGACCGAGCGCACGACCCAGAATCAAGTTCGCATCAACCACGCGCGGATGTGATTCCACGCCATCGTAGTAGGCGCGCGTGAGTTCCAGCGCGTTGGACGCCGCCGTGAGCGCCGCTGGACGATCGCTGGCGTCATGTTCCAGCGCCACAGCCCACATCTGCGCCGCGTTCACACGCAGCTCGTGATTCGCCGGCAGGCGCGCCTCCGCCAAGGCCAAGGCCTCCCGCGCCGGAATTACAGATTGCTTGGCATTGCCGCGATCAATTGTGAGATGCACGCTGTCAATCAAGGCGGTCACCAGCAGTGCCGGATCGGGATCGGGTAACGAGCGCAGCATCGCCAATGCGCCGGTTACCACAGTGTCCATGGCGTCGAGCAGGCCACGAAACCGATACAGATTCGCGAGGCTCACCTGCGCGCGAATCGTGCGTGTGTCTGCGGGGCCGAACACGCGCGCATTGGCTTCCGCGACTTCGAGCAGCATGGGTTCTGCATCACTGAACGCTTGCAGGCTGGCCA